>SKJM01000498.1 GCA_007122045.1 Planctomycetales bacterium
ACGCCGAACACCTGCTGGCTGAGGTCCATGAGGCTCTGCACCGTGCCCTTGCCGTGGGTCGCATGGTCGCCGACGACCAGCCCGCGGCCGTAATCCTGAATGGCCCCGGCGAGGATTTCGCTCGCACTGGCGGAGAACTTGCTCACCATCACCACCAGCGGACCTTTCCAGGCCATGTCGGGGTCGAGGTTGTGGTACGGCCGCACCGCGCCCTCGCTGTCTTTGACCTGCACGACCGGTCCCTCGGGGAGGAAAAGCCCGGTCAGATTGATGGCCTCGGTGAGCGAGCCGCCCCCGTTGCGCCGCAGGTCGAGCACGACCGCGTCCACCCCGTCCTCCTGGAAGCCGTCGAGGATGTTGCGCACGTCGCGGGTGGTGCTCTTGAAGTTGGGCAGGCCGAGCCGGGCGCCCGCCATGTCCATGTAGAAGCTCGGCAACTCGATGACGCCGACTCGGTACGGCCGCCCATCGTCGGATTGGCGGCCCGCCTCGAACACCTTCCCCCGGGCCTCGTTGTCGGTCAGTTCGATCCGGTCGCGCTCAATGCGAATGATCTTGCGCGCGGGGCTGTCGGCGGGGATGACCTCGAGCCGGACCACGGTGCCGCGCTTCCCGCGGATCAGCGACACCACGTCGGAGAGCTTCATCTCCACCACGTCGACGATCTCGCCGTCCTCGTCCTGGCCCACGCCCACGACGCGGTCCTCGACCTGCAATTCGCCCTGCCGGTCGGCCGCGCCGCCGGGAATGATCTTCCGGACCACCGTGTAGCCGTCGACCGACTGGAGCGAAGCCCCAATGCCCTCGAGGTTCAGCCGCATCATGATCTCGAAGTTCTCCAGCGTGCTGGGCGACATGTAGCTGGTGTGCGGATCGAACGCCGTGGTGAGCGCGCTGAGGTACATTTCGAGCAGCTCGTCGCTGTCGGTCTGGTGCATGCGGCTGGCGAAACTATGGTATCGCCGGCGCAGCCGGTCGAGGGCCTCCTCACCGTCCTCGTCGTCGGCCAACAGCACCAGCAGGTCGTACTTGATGCGTTTGCGCCATCGTTCCCGGGCTTCCTCCGCATTTCGCGCATAGTCGAGTTGGTCGCGGTCGATGATCATCTTCTCGTCCGCCGTGAAGTCGTGCTCCATGGCGAGCAGTTCGTCCACGACGGCCACCCGCTCGTCTACCCGCTCCAGGAAGGTCTTGAACACCAGGTAGGCGAAGCTGATGTCGCCGCGGCGCGCCATGTCGTCGAGCCGGTCCTTGTAGTGGGCGAAGGCGTCGATGTCCGACTGGTAGAAGTACAGCTTCATCGGGTCGAGCGCCTTGAGGAAGTTGTTGAAGGTGCGGCGCGCGATCTCGTCGTCCAAGTCGTGCGTGGAAAGGTGCTCGCGGCCGACGAGCGAGACCACCGCCAAGGTGATCTGGCGATCGCGGGCACTGGGCGTGGTCAATTCCGAGCGCCTTGGAGCCGCCGGGGAGGAGAGCGCCAGAGGCACCAGGGCCGAAATGAGTACCAGGCCGGCCAGCGTGCCCACCCAGAAACGGCGAGGAAGTCCTTTCATCTGCATCGTGAGATACCTTTGGGAAATGGTGAAGATACCGCCAAAGGAGTGGCCTTCGGCGGAGCAAATACCTATATCGTATCTTAACCGACCGGCGCGGCCGAAACAAGTCCGACCCTTGTGGCACCCTTGCTTTGGGTGGAACGGTAACACCCCTGGCTTGCGCGGGCGGATCGTTATGCTCATCGCTACTGCATCCGCTGTGTGGGGGATCGGAGGAGGCAGCGGGCCGGTAGCGAGGATCGCGAGCCATACCCGATCGGGCCCGTGGCACCCACCCTTTGGGGCATGTGCTGCACCACGCGGGGCTTCCGTCTTTCGCCAAGGCGGCGTACAATCGGGCGATTGAAAAAAACCAGCCCGTGCCGACTCCGGAGACCGACATCATGCAATCCTGGCGACTCCTCGTTCCCATCCTGCTCGCCACCACGCTCGCGTGCGCGCCAACGGAAGCCCAACTCAGCGGCGGCGAGTGGACGCGGTTCCGCGGGGAACACAGCGCCGGCGCCGGCGAGGCCCCGGCGATCCCCACGCAGTGGACCCACGACGATTATACGTGGCGGGTCCCCCTGCCGGGCCTGGGCCATTCGTCGCCGGTGGTCTGGGGCACTCGGATTTACGTGACCTCCGCGGTGCAGGAAGACGCCACCCGCCACGTCCTCTGCCTCGACACGGCCGACGGCCGCACCGTGTGGCAGCGCTCCTTTCCCACGGCCACGTTCGACCTGGGCAACGCCACCGCCTACGACGCCTCCAGCCCGGCCGTCGACGAAGACCGGGTCTACATCGTGTGGGCCAATCCGAACGAGTGCATCCTTCTTGCGCTCGACCGCCACAACGGCGAAACCCTCTGGCGACGCGACCTGGGCCCCATCGATTCGGAGCATGGTTTCGGCACCTCTCCCATCGTGTTCGAGGACTTGGTCATCCAACTGGGCGACAACAAAGCCGAATCCTGGATCGCGGCGCTGGACCGCGCGACGGGCGAAGTCCGCTGGCGGGCCGGGCGCGACGCCGTCAAGACCGCTTTCTGCACGCCGCTGGTGTACCAGCCGGAGGGCGGCCGCCCACAGCTTATTACGACCGGATGGGGCCCCGGGTTCACCGCCTACGACCCCCATTCCGGCCGGCGCCTGTGGCAATTGCCCGTCTTCGACTTCCGCTGCGTCGCATCGCCGCTTGCCGCCGGCGGGCTGATCTTCGGCAGTTCCGGCACCGGCGGCGGTGGGCGGCAGATGTTCGCCGTCCGGCCCGGCGTGCCCGAAAAAGGCATCGACGCAGAAGTGGTTTACGAACTGACCGGCTCGCTCCCCTACGTCCCCACGCCGGTCGCCCACGGCGACCTGCTCTTTTTGTGGAACGATGCGGGCGTCGTGCAGTGCGTCGACATTCCCACCGGCAACGTGCACTGGCGCGAGCGAGTCGGAGGGCGGTACTTCGGCTCGCCGGTACGCGTCGAGGATCGCCTGTACGGCATTTCGCGCGAGGGGAAAGTCGTGGTGCTGGCCGCGACTCGGGAGTATCGCCTGTTGGCCGAGATCGACCTGGAAGAACCCTCACACAGCACGCCGGTGGTGGCCGGCGGGGTGATGTACCTGCGCACCTTCAGCCACCTGATGGCGCTGGGCGGGCCGCCGCAACGCCGTCACCCCCACGAGCCATTCTGAACGTGTGAAAAGGCGTTGTCGCGACAGGCATGCTGCCTTGCAGGTCTTCGTCCTGTCCGCCCAATTCGCTGTGCCTTGAATTACCGGGGAGGTGGCCTGCTTCGCGCAAGCCTACCCCACTGTTTTGTTCAGCGCGTCGCTATGCCGACCGAGCCACCTCGATCATCCGCTTGCGAAGGTCGGCGGATAGGGCGTCGAAGCTGTCGTCGCTCGGCGCGGTATCGGCCGGCCTGCCGATTCGAGCGGCCGGCGGCGGGCTGGAGGCGGGAGGCGCGGGGGGGCAGTCGGAAGGCGCCACGTCGAGCTGAATGCGCCGGCAGCGCGTCCCGTCGTGAAAGAACGTACAGTTCCGCCCCGACCGCTTGGCCGCGTACAACGCCTCGTCCGACCGCTTGAAGGCGGCCGAGGCGTCGTCGTGCGGGCTCACCTGCGTTACGCCCAGGCTCACGGTCAGCCGCAGCGCCGCCTGCTCACAGGAAAACGGCGCGGCTGCCACGCCCCGCCGGAGCCGCTCGGCAATCTGCCGGGCTTCGGCGGCGTCGACCGCCGGCACGAACACGGCGAACTCCTCGCCGCCGTACCGGGCCACCATCCCCGCCCCGCCCAGCAGCCCGTGCAGCCTTTGAGAAATGCCGCGAAGCGCTTCATCGCCCGCCGGATGCCCGTGCTCGTCGTTCAGCTCTTTGAAGTGGTCGACGTCGATCATCATCAGGGCGAAGGGCCGGTTGCCCTGCTCGACCTGGAGGCTCAGCGTGTCGTCGAACGCGCGGCGATTCATCAGGCCGGTCAGCGGGTCGGTGCGCGATTCGGTGAAGTGCTCCTCGATCTGCTTGTTCTGCTCTTGGAGACGCTGCTCGGCGGAAGCCAAGCGGTTTTGGAGCCGGTCGTTGGCGGCCACCATGCGCGCCATAGCCCGGAGGACCGAATCGGTCAGCGCACCGGGGTCGCCCGCGCCGGCGGCGGCCAGCTCGCGGCCGACTTCGGAAATCCGGCTGCGGTGGTCGTCCACGTCGCCGGAAACCCCGGTCATGAGCTTCGAGAGCCTGCGGGCGAAGAACTGCAAGCGATGCGGGTCGATGTGGACGGCGTCGTCCGCTTCCCGCCGGTCCGGTTTGGCGCCGAGGCGGCGCCTCGGCAGGCATCGGCCCAGCGCCACGCCCGCCGCCAGTTGCACGGCGCCCAGCAACAGCAGGACGGCAAGGAGCAGCCAGCATATTTCCATCGGGCAGTGCGCCTCCGGCGGGCACGTGACAAGGGTTTCTCCGCTTCTCCGTTCAGGCCGCGCCAACGTAGTAGGCACACGCCGCTGTGCCGTTCCCCGGAGACGCCGTCTGCACTTAGAAACGGAGAAGACCCGAAAAGCAGACAAGCCCCTCTTCCTCAAGCATAGCTTACCAAAACCGGTTGGGCATGAGGTTTCGCACCCGCTCCAGGAGGGTGGTGCGTTCGCGAGGTTCGGGTGGAGGCGGTTCGGGGGCGGGCTTGCGCGGCTGGGTGGGCCGGTCGGCCAGATCTTCCGAGTCGCCCGGCCCGGCCGGCAGGGGAACGTGCTCCTCGAGGAAGCGCGACCAATAGCCGTCCAGCAGGCCCAGACAATCGCCCAACCGGCCGTTCTGCAGCTTCACGTCCATCAGGGAGATGTGCTTCGACAGCTCGACCAGTTCGTTGCGGTTGAACGACAGGTCGTACACCTCGATATCGTCGATGAACACGTCGCCGGCGCCCATCAGGTCGAAGCGGACCGACATCGGTCCGCCCGGCTCCAGGGGCAGGTCGGGCACGTGGAAGACGTACTGCCCCCACTCGGTTCCGATGGGGACCGCCGCCTGCCCGCCGTCCGGCGCGGCCCCGACCGACGCAAAGCGGTAGGGCACGCGCCCGAAATCGCCTTCGATGGCCAGCCGCAGCGGGGGCTGGCGGTCGGCCTCCGCCACGCGCAGCCAGACCGACATCGTCAGCCGCCCGGTCGCCGGCGCGTCGAACGGCCGGCTCACCAGCACGGCAATCGGCCCCCGGCTGGTCATGCGGACGCACTGCTCGCCGCGTCGCGGGCTGGAGGGGTCGAGCCGGATGTCCACCCCCGGCCGATGGCGCGTCATGGCCCAGCCGGGGATCTCGTCGGGGGCGTTGGCCGGCTCCTCGAAGCGTGGGTTCTCGATCACCGGTTTCGGTCCCGCGTGCCGCAGCACGGCGGCCCGCCGGCCCAGCCCGCGAATGCGCTGTTCGAGCGCCGTCCGGACCGGGGCGGGAATGACCGTTTCCGGCGCCAGCAGCTTCGCTTCGGCCGTATTCAACCGGACGGCGATCAGATCGTAAGGTTCCAACTGCACTTCCCACACGAACACGCCGCGCCCGTCCTGGCGCAGGGGCGCCGCCTGCCGCCGGCCGGTCAGTTCTTCGAGCCGGCAGCCGGCCGGCGCCTCGATACGCACCCGCGACGCCACGGCAAACGGCGCGTTGTTCACCGCATAGGCGTACGTGGCCCCCTCGTGGTGTGCGTATCGGAACACGACTGGCTGCGAGGGCCAGGGGTACTCTTCCACCCGGTGGAACGGCACGGCCGGCAGGCGGCGATACGCCGCCACGAAATCCCGCAGCGCCGCCTCTTGCCCCAGCGGCAGCAGCCAGCCGCCGTCGCACAGGACGATCGGGTCCAGCTTGGCCATCGCGTTGGCGAACCGCTTTCGGTTCCGGGAATCGGAGGGCGGCACCTGCGCGAACAGCGACGTGTAGCTGGGCTGGAACGGGCTGCGGGCGTCGAACGAACCCACCCGCGAGCGGTGCGGCGGCTGGTAGAACAGCACCGCCGGCGTCGTTGGATGGTCGAACAGGCGGTCGAACTCGGGCATCAGCGCCGGTTGCCGGCCGATGGCCGCGGCGGTCGATCCGCCTCCGGCGGTGCGCCGCTCCGTGCGTAGCAGCACCGGCTCGCCCGCCTTCCGGTAGCGTTCGGCGTCGATGCCGAGGCCGAGGAAGACGTCGGAGAGCGAGGGGCGTCCGATCAGGGCCGGCCGGAGCCGTTCCGACGGCTCGTCGCCGGCGAGCATCTCGGCGCCGGCCAGGTACAGCCGGGCTTCCGGCCGCGCGGCGGTCACCACCGCCTGCACGCGGCGGTGGAAGACGTGCAGCTTCTCGGCCCGCCAACGCAGCCAGGCCGCCCGCTGCGGTTCGGCGGCGAGGAACCGGGCGCGCTCGGCAAAGCGGTCGGGCCCGGCGCCGGGGACGGTTACGCCCGTCTCGCTGCTGAAGCGCGCGATGGTGGCATCGTCGAGCCCCCACTCGGGCCCCGGCAACTGGGCGTAACCGTGCGAGGCGAGCTGCACGGCCAGTCCGGCGAACGACGGGTGGTGCGCATATCGGCCGACCACCTCGCGCACCACCTCGAGCAGGGCCTCCTGCACGCGCGGATGGAGCACGTTGTAGTACGCGCCCAACCCGCGCTGCGGGCGATGCACGTTCTGCCACGGCACGCCCGCCGGACCGATCCACTCGATCCCCTCGGCTTCCGGGCCTCCCCGCCGTAGCGTCTCCTCCAGGGCCGGCAGGTGCGCGCCGAACTCCAGGCCGGGAATCAGGCGCAGCTCGTGCCGGTTGAACATCCGAAACAGCATCTCCAGCACGTCCTTCCGCACGGGGTCCTGCGCCGTGGTGAACAGCACGCCGGTGTCGTAACGCGGCGTGGGCTCCAGGATGCGGCTGGGGTAAATCGTGCTGCCGTCGGCCAACACGTTCACCATCAGCCCGTTGTAGCCGGCGTACTCCAGGTACTCGACCAGCCGCGCGGACCCCTCGTGGAAGGTTTGCCAGTCGTCCAGGCCGCGCTCGATGGCCGGGTCGAACGACTCGGGGGCGGAGAAGTTCTCCGGCAGCATGGGCCGATCCATGTACGCGGCCAGCAGGCGATCGCCGGGCGCGTCCGCCACGTCGGCACGCGGCAGCCGGGCGCCGCCGGCCAGCACGCGAATCTTGCCGTACACCGCCGGCTCGTCGGCGCGCAGGTTGGTCATCAGCACCATCGGCGCGGTGGTGCGCGGCCAGAACACCAGCCGGTGCCGCCGCCATTGGGGCGGCTCTTCGACGCCAAGCGGCGCCGGCGCCACTTCCACACCCGAGTCCAACCCGATCGGCATCAGCGACCCCGCCGCGTTCGGCTCCAACACGCTGATGCCCAGGGTCTGCGGTACGTCGCTGGGGTAGTCGACTTCAAGGATGTGCGGGCGGCCGGGGGCGGCGATGGGCAGCGTATAGGCCTCCCAACTCCGGTCGGGCGATTGGCTGCTCGGGTTCAGGCGGACCAGTTCGCCCAGCGGGTGCCGCCACCGCTGCATGTTGTCGTTGCCCAACGGCGTCTTCCACAGCCGTTGCACCTTCGGAAGCTGAGGCAGCTTGGCCAGCAATTCCCACCAGCGCGGATGCGCCGGGTCGATCTCGACAATCGGGCGGAAGTCGGAGGCCTCGGCCGCCTCCGCCGGACCGGGAGGCTCCTCCGCAACGACCACCACCTGCACCTTGCGCTCGGCGACGGTCTGCCGCCAGTGGAGCGGGCGGCGGACCGGGTTGGGCCAGCCGGCCCGCGTGGCCGTCAGCGTCAAATCGTAGGCCCCCTCCCGGGCCGGCAGGGGTACTCGGAGCGGAAACGTCACCGGCTGCCCTGCCCGCCCCTCACGCTCGGCCGACCATTTCACCCGCGTCCCCCGCGCCGGCGTCAACTCAACCTTCACCACAAAGCGGGTGTCGTCGGGCAGCGGCAGCCGGTGGGGCTCCACGGTCAGCTCGAACGCCTCCTCCGGCGCGAACACCAGCGACGCCCGATCGAACGACAAGCGTAGCGCGTCGCCGGGCGAACGCTGCACCAGCACCCGGTTCCCACGTTCATCGAGCGGCTCGTTCCGCGGGCCTTCGAACAGGTCGGCCAGCGGCACCTCGAACTGGGCGGCCGCCTCGGGCGCGTCGGCCGGGGCCAGGATCAACCTCAGCTCGCCATCGGCCGGCGCCTCGACCAGCACGTCGACGCCGTCGTAGGTGCGGGGGCTGCGCTGGACGATCTGCAAGCGGCGGCGATCCCCGGAAAGCCACATCGAGCCGGGCTCGTCGGCCTCGATGCCGAGCAATTGGGGTTCGCCGAGCGTGCCCCCCTCGACGGCCAGCGAGCCGTGCCAGAGCCGGGCGGCGCCCCCGCCCCACGCGATCCGCACGCGGAGCGTTTCCGCGCCGGCGGCGTCAACCTGCCAGCCGACCGCCAAGAACAGCGCAGCGGAAAGCAGCGCTTGCAAGCCAAGCGTTGCCCGCCGGGCCCGGCAGTCATGCCGTGCCGATGCCGTCGGACGTCCTTGTCCGATCATTTCCGATCCTGCCAGCGGAGTAAGATTCTGCACCGCGTCCGAACGCGCGCAGAGGGTCCGGCGGATTATAGCCAAGCTTGCCCAAGGAAACCTACCCCGATATTCCGCCTATTCCAGCCCACTGAGGAGAACTTCGGGAATTTGCGGCAAACGCCCACCATGAGCGGTTTCGGCGCTTTGGCATGTTTGGAAAAGAATATCGGCAAGCTGTTCGGCAATCTCCCCGCACCGGCTGGCCACGTTGTTCGCCTCAAAGCGGTCGTCGGGCTTGACGAACAGTTCGGGGGGTGCGGCCCCTCGGAGGTACCATGCCGGGGTGCGGATGGCCCGCTCACCACCCGCGCCTACAATCACCGCGGCGTCGCGTACCCTCTCCTGCTCGCCCCGGATCACGGGTAGCAGGCTGGCGGCATGCCCCGATTGGGGCTGCGGCACCCCCAGCATCTCCAGCAGCGTTGCCGAAAGGTCGGCCGGCTGCACCAAGGCCTGGCTGCGGCCCGCGGCCCCGCAGCCGTCGGGCGAGCGGAGGAACATCGGCACCTGGACCAGTTCGCCGTACAGCGCCAGGTCGCACGGCCCCACCCGGCGGTGCTCGCCCAGCGGATACCCCCGCGCCCCGGCCACCGCCAGCACCGCCGGGCGCTCGTCCAGCAGGCTCAGCAGGCCGCCCAGGCAGGCATCAAGCAGCGAAACCTGGCCCGCATACGCATGTACAAACCCGAGCAGCTCGTCGGGATCGTAGTCGGGCGGAAGCAGCCTTTC
>SKJM01000827.1 GCA_007122045.1 Planctomycetales bacterium
CCGCTGCCGTTTTCGCTGAGCACCCGCTGGGCCTTCGCCAGGTTGTTCACCCGAATGACGGCCATCACGCTCCCCTTCACCTTCCCGCCGGAGTTGAACGAGCAGTAGGCGTAGTCGATGTTCAGGTGGTCGGACGCGAGACGTTCGCAGATTTTGCGGAACCCGCCCGGCTGATTCGGCAGCTCGACCAGCAACACGTCGACCCGTTCGAACTCGATGTTGGCTTTGCGGAGCACTTCCGCGGCGGCTTTCACGTCGTCGGGGACGAAGCGCACTTTGCCGCGCTCGCCGGAGTCCATCACCGAGAGCGCTCGAAACCCGATCTTCTCCTTGTTGAGCGTGCTGAGCATGTCAGCGAGGCGTCCGGGCTTGTTGATCAGCGAGACCGACAATTGTTTGGCCGTTTCCATGTTGCCACTCCTTTCTGCAATGGGACGTCGAAAAGGGACCCATACACACCCGGTGCAAGGGGGGGAAGCGGCGTCGAGCCTGCTCCCTATAACGATGATAACACGGCGAGCAGGGAGGTCAACAGCACATATACTGGGGGTATAATGCCACCCACGGTGAGTTCCCTGCGTCGCCCATCTTGCCCGACTCACGGATGCCACCCTAAAGGGTGTAGGGCCGGGTCCGCTAAGGCCGACTGTTCACCACGACGTAGGCTGGTAATGAGCAAGCCAACTCTGGCTGCCCCGCCGGGCCGCCCTGCCACCTCGCTTCGCCGCCCCACACGCGCGTCCCCTTGGAGCGCTTGCCTCGGCGCTACGGTTGCGCGATAATGCGGGTATAGGGCAAGTACCGCTGCAAGGCCGGATCGAAATGGTGGTGGCCTTCCGAGCGGGAACCGAGGAAGGTGGCGATTCTGTTGCGGTTGAAAGAGGTAAATGTATGTCGTGATGATCCCGACGTCCTTGTGGCCGGACAGTTCCTACGCTGGGCGGTTTTCGTAGCCGTCGGCTGGTACGTTCGTTGCCAAGGAACCCATCGCTGGTACAGCACCGATGATAGCAGGGTCCGGCAAGGCGCGTCAAGAACCTTGGTTCGACATGATGCCTCTCGCGAGGGGGCAGGGCAAACAAGTAGTGAAGCTTGGTTCGCTACGTAGTGCCATCGAAACAGGGCAAAGTGGCGCGGCAGGCAGGATAGGCCACCACCGCAATCACCCCTTCCGAGCACTCCTCACCGTTTCCACCAGCACTTCCAGGCGGGTGCGGAGAACCGGTTCGAGGGGGTCGGCTACGGGGGGGGACTTCGATTTCGACGACGGGTAGGCCGAGCCGGCGGCGCACGGTGTGGCCGACCAGCGATCCTTCCAGCGCGCAGTGGCTGGCGCCGGGTATGCGCGAAATGACCAGCGCCTCGGCGCCGAAACGGGCGGCGTCGCGGCAGATGCGCTCGGCGCGGTCCAGCGGCGAGCCGGCCATGCGGTCGGCCACGGCGGTGCGGGCGAGGGCTTCGAGGGGCGCGACGTCGTCGGGAATCGGGTCCAGCGCGTGGGAAAACAGGTACTCGGTGCCGCAAATGCGGCCGCCGGCGTCCTCGAGCAGGTTCATCGCCCGCAAATCGGCAACGGGGTCAAGGCACTACGAGTGGTGCAACTCGTAGCCCAGCACGCTTGTCAGGCGGTCCATGACGTCGCTGCGCAGCGTGCGTTCCCCGGTCAGGAAATCGTCGAGCACGACCGGCGTGATGCCCGCGCGCGCGGCAATTTCCGCCAGCGACAGGTCACTCGCCGGATGGCGCGGCGCAACTCGCCGCTGAGCGTGCTCTCGTCGCGGGCGTCTTTGCGCATCTGGTCGCGAGCGGTCAGGTCCGGCAATTCCCGGGCAATCTGCTCGCGATACTCGGTTAAGCGCCCCTTCTCGGCCGGGGTCAACTCCCTGCTGCTCCGTTTGGCTTGTCGCTTGTCCATGTTCTGCCTATTGTAAGCCACCGGGGCCCATGGATGTAGGCAACCGAACACTCCTCACCGTTTCCACCAACGCTTCCAGCCGGGTGCGCAGCCCCGGCTCGAGGGAATCGGCTACGGGGGGGACTTCGATTTCGACGACGGGTAGGCCGAGCCGGCGGCGCACGGTGTGGCCGATGAGCGCTCCTTCCAGCGCGCAGTGGCTGGCGCCGGGTATGCGCGAAATGACCAGCGCCTCGGCGCCGAAGCGGGCGGCGTCGCGGCAGATGCGCTCGGCCCGCTCCAGCGGCGAGCCGGCCATGGGGTCGGCCAGGGCGGTGCGGGCGAGGGCTTCGAGGGGCGCGACGCCGTCGGGAATCGGGTTGACCCAGAATACACGTACGGCATCGTGCCGCAGCGGGCCTATGCCGGCGGCGATGCGGCGGTCGACCTCCTCGAGGAGCGCTCCGAGCACGGCGATGCATTCATCCTGGTCCGAACAGAAGTGGATGGCCAGCATCTCGGCGATGAGCATTTCGAGGGCGGGCAAGGGGGCGGGCGTGGCGGTGAATGCGCGGCGGCGGAGGCGGCTGAGCAGGGCCCGAACGCGGTTCGCCCGCCGAATGCCCGCGGCCAGCGCGGCGACGGAAAGCGGCTTGCCCGTGCGGTCTTCCAGCAGCGCGCGGACGCGCTCCAACTCGGCCCGCACAAAGTCCACCTGCCGGCGCGGGGCGCGGAAGATGCCGGGCAGGGCGACGGACGGTTCGCCGGCGTCGGGCGGGCGGCGGTGGGGAATCTCCCACCAGAACACCGGGTGGCCCAGGCCTTCCAGCCGCTGCGCGATGGCCGAAAGGTCGTCGCAGGTGGCCCCCGTGCTGCAGATGAGCAGGTCCGGTATCGGGAAGTGCGACTGGCAGACGAACGCCCCGAGCATCGCCCGGACCGGGCAGAACGAGTCGTCCACGCCCAGCGAATCGGCCGTTTCCAGCAAGGCCGTGCTGTGCTCCATGATGCACGGCAGCCACCAGGCGCCGTCGGGGTAGAAGGCGACGACGCTGGGCAGGGCGTAGGCCATCACCGGCACGGTGCCGAGGTCCTTGAGCACGCCCACCAGGATGTTTCCCTCGCGGCGTGCGTGGCGGAGCCGGTCCTCCTCGGAAAGCAGGAAGTTCCACAGTCGCAGGGCGGCGGGCGAGTTGTCGAGCTTCAAGCGCAGCAGCCGGGTATCGCCTTCGGTTACGTGTCGGCGCAGGTCGCCGCCGTAGGCCGGTTCGCGCAGCCCGGCCCGGCGAAGCTCGGCATAGCGCCGGTCCCAATCGTCGAGCGAAATGCGGCGGGGTGGGGTCATCGGTAGGTTGCAATGTAGTAGGCACACGCCGTGTGCCGTTGCGACATTTCGGCACACGATGAGTGGCGCCAGGAATTATAGATTACAGATTATAGATTACAGATTACGGATTACGGATTACGGATTACGGCACACGGCGTGTGCCTGCTACAATGTTAGGGTTTCGAGGAATGCTTCGATGCGTCCGAGGGAGCGGTCGGTTTCGCGGTCGTCGCCGGCGGCCAGGTCGAGGGCCAGCACGGGCAGGCCGCTTTGTCGGCGGAGGCGGTGCAACTCGGCGTTCCAGAGGTCGCAAAACAGGTACCGGCGGAACAGGATTCCGCGCACGCCGCGGGCGGCCAGGTGATGGGCGAGCCACTCGTACAGCCGCGTGTTGGGGCGGCGGAACGCGTCGGGGATGGTGTCAAAGTACGCCCGCACCAACTCGTCGAGCGGGTCGGCGGCAAGCCGGCGTCGGTCGAAGGGCGCCGGCAGCGTGCGTTCGCCCCCCTCACTGGCATCGAGCACGATGCGCCCGCCGGCGCGCTCGACCCGCTCCAGCAGCCGTGCGTCGCCGGCCGGTTGCGGGCCGCCCACCAGCGCCAAGGGAATGCCGGCGGCCGGGGACGCTTTCACTTCGGGCAGGGTCGCAAGGTCGCTTCGCAGTGCGATGAGCGTTCGGGACCACTGGCCGGCCGGCATGGCCGGGCGCGCCCGGAGGGCGGCGGCCCGGTGCTCGTCGTAGCGCAGCAGCGTTGCGGCAAGCCGTTCCGGCATGGGCGGGCGTCCGCCGCGGGCCGCCAGGAAGCCGCCCAGCCGATCGAGTTCCTCCCGGTAAAGCCGCCGCGACTGCGGAGTCTGCCAGGTCGAGGGGACGTTCAGCAGGAACGTGGGCACACGGCAGTGGGCGTCGAGGTACGCCGCGGCGTAACGCATTTGGTCGCAGGAAGTCGCCAGCACCAGCGCGCCGGCCGCCGAGCCGCTGAGGGCCTCGACGATCAGGGCCGCGGCGAAGGGGCACGTGCCGCGGCGGGCGCCCTCGGGCAGGTCGGCCTCCCGCCCGTCCAACGTCAACCACGCCGGCCGCAGCCCGTGGGCCGCGATCCACTCCGGCGGGACAAACGGGCTGACATATCCGACGCTATCCATCGCTCTTGCCGTCGCCGGAGGCGTCGCAGGGGGGCAAGGCGCAGGGGCCCGTGGTGGCGACGGAATCCGGCGCCTCCGGGTGGACGGACCGCGGGTCGTGCAGGCCGGCGCCGTCGCCCGCATCGCGGATGGTCTCGAACAACCCCTCGACGCGGACGGCAATTCGCGCCGAGTCGGACGGCGAGTAATCGGTCTCGATGCGCAGGTACGGAATGCCCAAGGTCTCCTCGGCGTATCGCCTCACCCGGTGCGATTCCACGTCGTACGTCAGGCAGGCCTGCCAGATCAGGTCGATGACGCATTGCGGGCGGTACGTTTCGGCCAGCCGGCCGAGGGTTTCCAACCGGCGGTCATTGCGGGTCATCACCGAGCAGGGCAGGTGGAAGTAGCGGTCGGCCAGGGCGTCGATCGGGTCGGGGTGGTCCAGGTCCACGTCGTCGAGGATCGGCTTCAGCCCCGTGCAGTTCTCCATCGCCACAACCAGCCCGCCACTGTCCTCGACAATCTCCAGCACGCGTTCCGCCCCGTGCACCATCGGCACGCCGGTCATGAGCACGCGCACCGGGGGTTCCGCCGGGGCGCACGGCGGCTTGGCGCTGAGCAGGTCGAAGGCCGTTTCGTACTGCTCGAAGTCGGCGGGGATGCCGGCAATGCTGCTCTTCAGGTCGAGCAGTTGGCGGCCGGAAAGCGGCGGCGCGGGGGCGGCCATCAGCGACGCCAGCCGGCGGCGGAGCGCCCGCTCGCGGTTCATCAGCGCGGCGGCCTCGCGGATTCGCTCATCGGCGATTTCGACGCCCCAGCGCTGCTCGAGCATCGCGCGGAACTTGCACAACTCGGCCCGCCAGTGGACCAGGGCGTCGGCATCGTCGACCTTCTGCGGCAGTTCCAGCACGTACACCGGGCGGGTTTCGGCCAGCAGCTCGTACATCTTCTTCTTGCCGTCGCAGGTGGTCTCGGCCACGATCAGGTCGGCCATCTCCAGGAAGGGATTGCCGCGCTGGAGGTGGTAGCCGAAGGTCGACTTAATGAGCGGGCAAAGGTTGGCCGGCAGTTGGGTCTCGGCGGCGGGGATGGTGTCGGCCGAGCCGCCGCAGAGGCACACAGGCACCCCGCCGCCGGCGAGGATCAGCTCGCGAGGCGTGTACTCGCACAGGATGCCCACGATCGGCCTCCCCTGGGCTTTCGCCGCCCGGGCGTACTCCAGGCAATTGGGGATCATCCGCGCGAAGTGCTCGCACGGCGTGCGGGCCGCCCCGTCCGGCGAACCGCCCCTCGAGCAACACGCCGTGGCGGGCGGAGGGCACGCCGCTGCGGGTTCCGGTTTCGGGCTGCCGCCGCAGGATGAGTCCATGGTTATTTCCTCTTCTTCGCAAGGATGCGGCTCTGGATGAGCTTCCCCTGGTGGGCGAGCTGCTGTCCCATGTGAATCTGCTCGCCCATCAGCAGTTCTCACAGGGCCCACTCGGGGCCGCTGTACACCGCCTGCACGTCGGTGAGTTGGATGTCGCGGGGCGGCATCAAAGGTCTCCATGGGTGGCGCGGTGCGTGAACTCCAACGGGTGGGGTCAGTGTACCGCGCGGGGGCCGGGGCCGCAATGCTTGACCCGGCCGCCGGGGAGCGATTACAATGCGGCCAGTCGATGGGAGAACCAACCAATGGGCACGTCCCCCCCGTGGAGCCGGCGCGGCAATGCCGTTCCGCGCCGCAGCTTCCTTGCACAATCCACAGCCGGAGCGTTGGTGATGGGTGGAGTCGATGCCGGTAGATCCGCGGCCGCCGGCGAGGAAGCGGAGACCGACTTGAGAAGCCGGTTGCTCGCGTGCCTGGGCGGCCCCTGGCCCGAGCCGTGCGAACTCCGGCCCCAGGTGCACGACACCATGCAGCGGGAGGGCTACCGGATCGAGCGGGCCAGCTACGAGGCTGAGCCGGGCGACCGCGTGCCCGCGATGCTGCTCGTGCCCGAGGGCGCCGGCGGCGGTCGCCCCGCCCCGGCCGTGGCGGTGTGGCACCAGCACAACGGCGAATGGCACCTGGGCAAGAGCGAGCCGGCAGGTTTGGCGGGCAACCCGATGCACCACACGGGTGTGGCACTGGTCCGGGAGGGCTACGTGGTGCTCTGCCCCGACGCCTTGTGCTTCGAGCAGCGGCGCGACCCGGCCGGGGTGCTGCAAGGCGGGAACTTCGAGCGATTCGAGTTCCTCCGATACGTGGTGGCCGGCAAGTGCATGGCGTGGAAGAACATTCTCGACATGCGCCGCGCGGTCGATTACCTGTGCTCCCGGCCCGAGGTCGACCCCGATCGCATCGGCTGTTACGGCCATTCGATGGGCTCGACGCACACGTGGCTGGTCGGCCCCTGGGAGCCGCGGCTGAAGTGCCTGGTGGGCAACTGCTGCCTGCCCACCTATGCCGCCATCCACCGGACGCGCCTGCTGCACTGCTTTCCCAACTTCATTCCGGGCTGGCTCCAGTACGGCGATACGCCCGACGTGTGCGGGCTGATTGCCCCGCGGGCGCTGCACTTGAACTTCGGCGCGGCTGACGGCGGCAGTCCCATCGAGGAGGTGCGCGAGGGCGTGCGAACGATTGCGGCCGCGTACGAAGCGGCCGGAGCCCCGGAGCACTTCAGCTACGACATCGAGCCGGGCGCCGGCCACGTGCTTTCGCCCTCGATGTGGCGGCGGGCCTCCGATTGCCTCCGGCGGCACCTGCGAGGATGAGCCGGCAAGAGCCACTCCGCTATCCCCCCTGTTTTTTCACGAAAGGTTTCCACCATGCAACATCCCACCTCACGACGGAACTTCCTGAAGGCCACGGCGCTGGGCACCACCGCGCTGGGATTGACGGCCACCAGCTACGCCAAGGTGGCCGGGGCCAACGAACGCATTGCGATCGGCATCATCGGCTGCGGCTCGCGCGGCCGCGGGGCCCTGATGACGGGCGTGAACAACCACGCCAAGGAGCAGAACATCGAAATCACCGCCGTGGCCGACCCCTGGCGGCAGCAGCGCGAAGGGGCGGCGGCCATGTGCAAGGAGTGGTACGGCCGTCCCGCCCGGGCGTTCACGTCGTACCGCAACGTGGTCGACCTCGACGACGTCGACGCGGTAATGATCGGCTCCTGCGACCACCAGCACACCCGGCACATGGAGGCGGCGGCCCGGGCCAAGATGGACATCTACTGCGAGAAGCCGCTGGCGATGGACTTCGAGCGGCTGAAGACCGCCTGCGACGCGGTGCGGGAGAACGACCTGGTGTTCCAGGCCGGCACGCAGGTGCGCAGTTGGCCCACGTCGACCGCCTGCCGCGAGTTCTACAAGAGCGGCGCGCTGGGCGTGGTGGCCCGCATCGAGCAGCACCGCAACGGGGCCCGCCCTTACTGGTACGGCTACCTGCAAGACGTGAACGAGCAGGACGTCGACTGGGCGGAGTTCCTCATGGACCGGCCGATGCGCCCGTTCCGCGCCGACCTGTACAGCGGCTGGTACGGCTACCGCGACTTCTCCGACGGGCCGGTGCCGGGGCTGGGAAGCCACTTCGTCGACCTGGTGCACTTCATCACCGGCGCCACGTTCCCCGTGTCGGCCGTGTGCCAGGGCGGCACGTTCACGTGGATCGACGAGCACGAGTTCACCTGCCCCGACCACGTGCAGGCCACGTGGATTTACCCGGAAGGGTTCATGGTGAGCTACACGACGAACTTCGGCAGCGGGTACGGCAACCGGATTTGCTTCTACGGCGACCAGGGGTTGCTGAACCTCACGCCGTGGAGCCGGCCGACGATTTCCTCGGCGGGGACGGGGGCCGGCAAGGAAAGCTCGCTTCCGGCCGAGGAGCAGCCGCTCGAACCCATTCCCACGCCCGACCACTACCTCGACTGGCTCCAGTGCCTCCGTTCGCGGCGGCCGTGCAACGCTTCGCTCGACGCCGGGTATCAGCACGCCGTGGCCTGCATCCTGGCGGTGAAGGCGTTCGACACCGGGCAGCGGCACGTGTACGACGCCGAGGCGCGCACGATGCAGCCGGGGTAGCCGTCATTTATCGCGTACTCCCGCTGCTCCATTGGCTTCCGTACCGCAGCGAGGTGTGCAGCGGTACGGTGCCGGTGTCGGAGGACGGCGCCGAGACCGACCGCCAGCCTGCCCGCAGCGACGTGGCCGCGCACGCGACGACCAGCAGGAGTCCCAGCGCGCTGGGCGAGAGCCACAGCCACCAGGCCAGGCCGAACAAGACGCCCAGCGCTTGCGGCCATCGCCGGAACGCCTCGGCGAGCAGGCCGCGGTGTAAACCCAGCGCCACCAGGCCCAGCAGGGCCACCCAACCGGCGGTTGCGAACACCCGGTCCAGGACGCCGGCGGCCGGCGGCGGCGCGACGTCGACGGCGATTTCGGACAGGCCTCCGGCCACCTGATGCCCGACCAGGCTGTGGCCCTGCACCAGGGCGGCGCGCGAAGGCTCGGCAAGGCCGTGGCGCCCTTCGCGCCCGTCGAGCAGCGCGCCGAGGGCTTCCTCGGCGCCCAGCCGGGCCGCCGTTTGGCGCTGCTGTTCGGTCAGCTCGTTGATGCGCTGCTCGGCGCGGCGCCGCTCGGCGTCGTCCGGCAGGCCGTCGATTTCCGTCCAGGCCGCTTCCCGCGCAGCCGCCCAATGCCGAAGCCAGCCGCGGTACCAGCGGGTCGTGTCGGGTGAATCTTCGCCGGCGGCGGTGGCATACCGGTCGATCGACGCGCTATGGTGTTCCAGCCGCGTCAAGGCCATCTGCGCGGCGTTCGACGCGCCGGCGGTTTGCGATGCGGCGCCGAGGCGCCGCGGCGGAGCGGCGAACGTCCAGAGGGTCTGCCCGACGGGCAACTCGGCAATCCGGGGCACCGCCAGTTGAAGCTTGCCGGCGGCCGGCCGCGGAAGCTCGATTTCGAACACGGCCTCCACGCGTTGGGGAA
>SKJM01000517.1 GCA_007122045.1 Planctomycetales bacterium
GACGATCCCATTGTCGAACCCCGCGTTGCGGCCATACCGGAGGACCGTCGGTGGGTGGTCGCCATAGGCCCCGTACGCGCCGATGAACCTGCCCGACAGGCCCACCGCACGGGCGAGGACCGCCGGATTGACCTTCACGCCGCACTCCTCGGCAAGCAGGAGCCCCAAGAAGCACGTCTGCCCCACCTGGTTCATCACGCCGTAGCCGCCCGGAGCGCCGTGGCCCCAGCCGCCGGAGGCCATCTGGTTGGCCTCAAGGCCCCGCACGTGGCACTCGATGGCGGGAAGCACGCTCCGATCGTGCGTCAGCAGGTAGTATTCGCAAAGATTCAGCAGCATGTAGCCGCCACCCCAATTGCTGTTGATGGCGCCGGTACGCTGCGCGCCGCGAAGGTCGTCGCGGACCGCAGCCAGCGCCTTCTCGTCGCCGGCGCCCATCAGGAACAAGTTCCGCCAGAACGTGTCGTCGCCGCGATGGATGACGTACTGGAGCGCGGCGTCGGTAACGGCCTTGGACTTCGCACAATCGTACGGCCAGTTTTGGCCGTAACCGCCATCGATGGGCAGCTTCACCTGCACCGACATGAACTTGCCATCCCGGCCAATGTGGAGCGTGAGCACGCCGTCGAACGCCTTGGTCTGGGCGGCTGCGATCGCGTAACCGATCGGAACCCTGGGATCTTCCCACTCTGGGAAAAGCCGCTGGTTCGCGCCGAGGATCACGTCGCCAACGGCCAGCGCCCCGGCGGCGGGCGTGCTCGGTTCGACGCGCGTCACGACGAGTTCCGGCCGGCCCTCGAAGTCAATCACGTGCGCGCCGGTGATTCCCAGGGCGAACGCCTTACCTGCTCGAGGCCGGCCGAACAGGGCCGCCCGGCCGTACAGGGCGCCGAGTTCGGCCTTGCGCGCTTCGGATAGCTCCAGCGCCGGCGCCGGCGTCATGTAATACGCTCGCAGGTTCCGCTGGGTGGCTGCGAACTCGGACGGGCCGGCGGTCTCCCCGAGTGTGCTGGACTCGAAAACGTCGTACATTCCCGCCCGATTGAACCTGACCGCGTCCAGTGCGGCTTTCACCAGCGGGTGCAACGAGTCGTCGGCCCCACGGGCAGGCCCCGCGGCGGCGACCGACAACCCTGCCACCGCGAGGCAAAGTACCAAGGGAAGCGTTCGTTGCCGATCTGACCTGCGCATTCGAATCATCTCCGGTAGCTGAATGTTCGCCGATGTTCGAAGTATTCTGATGATCCGAAAGGGCCGGGCTCCCCTTCATTTCTCCAGTTCGATCATCCCTTTGGCGAAGGCGTCGCCCGCCTGGGTGAAGAAAACGACGCTGCCCAGGTAATGGTACGGGCGATCGGAGCCGACCCGGTTCCATTCTTCGAGGTTCTGCTGCCAGCCTCGCCGGAACACTTCGTCGGCGCGGGTGTCCCAATACACGTCGGTGGGCACGAGCTTGACATTGCCCTGGAACTCGGGCAGCGAGGCCGCCTGCGCCTGCGCTTCCTTGAGTTCGACGACGTTGCTGTTGGGGGCCATGCCTCCCACCCCGAACTGGCCGATCACGAAGGGCAGCTCGGGCGCTTCGAGGTCACGGCGCACGTCGCGAATGAAATGCGCCATATTCTCCGCGTACGCCGCGCGGAAGCCGGCGCTCAGGTGGTCGTTCCATCCGTGGAACCAGACAAAGCCGGCCAGTTCGTATCCCTGGCCCTGGTAATCGGGGAAGTGTTCACCCAGGTTTTCCAACGTGTCGTTGACTTCCTTGAGCATCTGCCGATAGTTGGCACCGAACTGTGCGACAAACTGGTCGCGCGTGGGCACGTTCCGGTTGCGCTGCGTCGCCTGTTCTTTCGCCTGCTCGTACATAGCGTCGAGTTCCTGCTCCGATGGCATGGCCGACGGCGGCAGGAAGTCGCGTGCCAGGCTCTTGCCGCCCCACGCGGTTTTGATGAGCAGCACCTGCTGATCCTCGTAATGATCGCCCATCGTGCGACCAAACGCCAGTTCCGGGCCGATCGCACCCGGGCCCGCGCCCCAACCCACGCTCAGATTGCCCGCGCGATTGCCTGAACGAACCCACACGTCCTCGCGTACTACCCATTGGCCGTCCTCGTGCAGATGGGCGAACATCTCGCGCGTTTCCTCCGCGTCGATCTGTCGTTCCAGCAGCCCCACCTTGGCGTGGCCCTGCATGTTGGACTGCCCGGCGAGGATGTAAACCCGCATGGGCTGGGCGTCTTGGGCCCTGGCCGGCGCGAGGTGGCCAAAGCACGATACGATCACCGCCGCGACGATCGCGGCCGTAGTGAACAGACGGTGCAACGGAACATGGTGCATCTTCATTTCCTTTCTGGTGTGTGCAAAGTGGACAATACCGCTGAAGTCGCGCCGCGATCCGCGGCGGCCGTGTTTGGATTCGTATTCGCGGATGGCTTTTCCATCATCTGTGTACAAGTCCATTGTGGTCGACGGCGCGGGCACCTGTCAACCGGCCGGGCGCAGCCTTTTTTCTGGGAGGCACATTCTTCGGCCGGGCGAATGCCGAGTTCACGGTGGTGCAGCACCGCTTCGTACTTGGCGAGAATCCTGTCGTCGGCGCACAAATCGAGTGGGCCGTGGGCCAGCAGGTCGACGATTTGGGCGCACGTCCCCACCCGCCGTCATGACGGCCGAGACGAGGACATTGGTGTCGAGCACGACCTTCACCGCGCCGCCCGCCTTTCGCGCCGAGCCTTGGCGACGACGGCGTCGATCTGGTCGGTCGTCAGGCGGTCCAGGCCGTCGGCCGTGGCCTTCGCCCGGATGCGTCGCAGCGAGGCCTGGGCCGGCGCGCGCCGGATGGCCAGGATCCGACCCGGGGGGATGTCGATTCAGGCCGCGTCTTGTTACAATGAGGCGAGTTGCCGTCACACCGCCCAAGCCGTCACACCGCCCAAGCCGTCACACCGCCCAACCAGATCCATCCCCATGAAGGAAGCTACCGTGACTACCACACGTCTCTGTCTCGCTTGTCTCGCGCCGTTGTTTGCCTATGGGAGTGGCTTCGCCCGCGCCGACACACCGGCGGCGCAGCCACCCGATATCCTCATCCTCATGCCCGATCAGTGGCGGGGCGACTGCCTGTCGATCCTGGAGCATCCGGCCGTACGGACGCCGGAAACCGACCGGCTGGCCGAGCAGGGCACGCTGTTCCGCCGGGCGTACGCGACAGTGCCGTCGTGCATTCCCGCACGCTATGCCATGCTCACGGGCCTGTTCCCGCAATCGAGCGGGGTGGTGGGCTACCGCGGCGGCATTCCCGTCACCGCGCCCACCAAGCCGCAAATCCTGCGCGAGGCGGGCTACCGGACGGCCCTGGTGGGGCGAAACATGCACCAGTCGGTCGGCGCGGAAGGGCTGGGCTACCAGGTGGATATTGGCGGGTCCACCTACGTTACCGGCGACGACTACGATCGCGCACTCCGCGCCGCCGCCCCCGATACCGGCGGCATCAAGGCGCTGGTGGCCTCGCTGGGGCTCAGCTACAACCACTGGCAGGCCGCGCCCTGGCCGCTGGCCGAGGAACTACACCCTACCACCTGGGTTGCCCGGCAGGCCCGCCGCGTGGTCGAGGAAACGCCGGCGGAGGCGCCGCTTTTCCTGACCGCGTCGTTCTACGCGCCCCACCCCCCGCTGTTCCCGCCCAAGCAGTATTACGACGCCTACCTGGAACAGGACCTGCCCGAGCCGGCCCGCGGCGATTGGGTCGATTGGGACGCGATCACCCCCCGGGGCACGCACGGCGGCAGCCGCGTGCTGCTGGAAGGCGAGCGGTTGCGGGCGGCGCAGGCCGGGTATTTCGGGCTGATCGAGCACCTCGACGCCGAGTTCGCCCCGCTGGTGGCCGCCTTCCAGGCCCGAAGCGAAAAGGCCGGGCGACCCTGGGTCATCATCGTCACGTCCGACCACGGCGAGATGCTCGGCGACCACGGCTACTTTCGCAAGTGCGAGCCGTACGAAGGCTCCGCGAACATCCCGATGATTATCGCCGGCTCGGAGGAACTGGGCTTCCGTGCCGGGCAGCGGTCCTCCCAGCCGGTTGCCCTCGAAGACATCCTGCCCACGCTCACCGAGTTGGCCGGGGCGGAAACGCCCGAGGTCGACGGCGTCAGCCTCGTGCCGGTGCTGCGGGGCGAGCGGCAGGAGGTGCGCCCGTGGCTCCATTTCGAGCACTCACCCATCTACAGCCAGCCGCAGGGCTTCCACGCGCTGACCGACGGGCGGATGAAGTACATCTGGCGGCCGGCCGACGGCAGCGACCAGTTGTTCGACCTCGACGCCGATCCGCTGGAGGAGCGCGACTTGGCCGCCGACGCCGACCACCGCGAGGAGCTTCAGCGCTGGCGCGGGCTGATGATCGAGCGGCTGGCGCCCCGGCCCGAAGGCTTCTCCGACGGCGAGCGGCTGATCCCGAGCCGGCGCTATCAGCCGGTGCAGCCGGGCGTGGGGCGGTGATCGTCTTGTTCCCGAATGGCCGCCTCCTGGCCAAGAATGACCATCCGGTCGGCGGGGGAGCCGGTGCCTTGGGTGTGCCGTTGTCAGTGCGTGTGGGTAAGCGAGTACGCCAGCGTACGTTGTGCGCTCAAGTGGGCTCTGTGTCAACTCTTCCATTCCGTGGCGAGGCGTCGTCATCACGAGCACGGCGACCCGGCCGTGGTTGTCATTGGCCAGGCACCACACACACGACGTTCCCCAGCCTTGTCGACAGATACAAGCGCCCCTGGGCCGCCGCCATGCCGTCGAACACCGGCGGGCTGGGCAGATCGAGTTCCCCGGCGGTGCCGCCGTCGGCCGTGGAAAGGGCAAGCAGGCGGCCGCCGCGCTTTACCTCGAGCGCTTCGGCAATCGGATCGACCTCCGTAGGATCGTGGGGTATGCGGTCCACCGGGGCCTCGGGGCCGGCGACCAGAAGCGTGGGGCCGGCCAGCACCATCGCGCGGCAAAGCACGGCGGTGCGCCGCGTCCAACTCGGTTCGCCTTCCGCCGGCTCGGCCCCGCGGCGCAACTGCCGGGCGGTTGCCGTGCCGAGGGCTTGCCCGAACAGCCGGTAGTACGTCCAGCGTCCCCGTCCCTCGCCGATCGGCCCCCATACGCCGCCGGCGTCGATACCCACGTGCGCGCCGGGGTTGTGGTACTGGTTGCGGCCGAAGCCGAACACGCGCGACCCGTCGGTCACCAGCAGCCGGCCGGCCGGCGCCTGCTGACCCGCCCGGGGCCAACCACCCCAGCCGCTGCCCATGGAGGTGCCGATCTGCCAGTAGCTGCGGTGCCACCAGGTGTCGTCGAGGAACCCGACCGGGCTGAACAGGTGGGCCGTGTCGTCCTTCTGCCGCTGCAGTTCCAGGTCGAACCGCGCGCTGCGCAGGAACAGCGAACGCCCGTCGGAGGCGAGGATGTCGGGCAGGTGGCCGCCGGACGCGACGCCGGCGTCGCGCCGCACAGGATCGACCTCCAGTCGGACGGCACTGCGGACTTCGCCGGTGGCGGCGTCCAACCGGTACAGAAACATGCCGCCGTCGAGGTAGCTGTTCCGACCGGCGACGAAGTAGGCATCGCCTTCGACCACGAGCACACTGCCCGGAACGGGCCAAACCGATTCGAGTTGCTCGTCGACGACGATCTGCCGGTCGTGCGGGGCGGCGCGGAATCGCCAGATCTGCGCTCCGTCGTCCAGGCGGAGGCAGTAGACCCAGCCGTCGGCCGAGCCGAACAGCGCGCGGCCGCGGTCGATCGTCGGCGGCGAGTCGACCCGGGCGGCCCCGGTCCAGGTCCAGAGGATGCGCCCGTCGGCGGCGTCGAGCGCATGCACCTGGTGTGCGTCGGGAGCGGCCACCAGCAGCACGCCCTCGGCCACGACCGGGGCGGTCAGCTTGCCTCCGAGGTCGGCCTGCCACGCGACCTTTAGCTCGTGGGCCATATCCTCGGTCGCCGCGCCGCTGCGGGACGGATTGCCGCGATGGGTCGGCCAGTCGTTCGGATCGGGCGCGCGGTCCGGGGGCTGCCAATCGTAGGCAGGACCCCGTTCGAGCGCCGTCGCATCGGACGGAGCCACGGTTCCCGCCCCGCGCTGCGGCGCCAGGGCCATGAAGCCCGACTTCAGCATGTCGCTGTAGTTGCACGCGCACGGGTGCGGGGGTACGTACAGCAGGCCGTTGGCCGGCATCACGCCGTACTGGCAGACGCCGCGCACCCAGAAGTTCGCCGTCATGCGGCCGGTTTCGAGGTGGACGAACTCGACGCCCCGGCGCCCGAGAATCAGGTACCGCGTGGTGGCCTTCGCGCGGTGGCAGCGGGCGTGGCCCATCCGCGGCACGGTCTCCTGGTCGGCCGGCCGCTGCCGGCGCACTTCGCCGGTCTTCGGATCGCGGGCATGGGTGAACCCAGGCTCGTTGCCCCACGCGTACCGGCCGGTCCACAGCAGTCCGCCGGCAATCATCACGTCCACCGGCGCGTTGAACCCTTCGTAGGCGGGGCAGTTCCACAATCGCTCACCCGTCGCGGCGTCGAAGGCGATCAGCTCGCCCTCGGCGCCCTCGCCGCGAATGTATTCGTGGTAGCCGCCGCTGGGAATCCAGAGCACCTCGCCGTCGGTGTCGACCGCGCGGCGGTCGGCCGAGAACACCACGCCGTCGTGGACCACGAGCGTCGGGGTGGACCAGGCCAGCCGCGTCCGGTGGACGGGCCGCGCCGCCTGCCACCGCAACCGGCCGGTGGCCGCGTCGAGGCAAACAATCGCCTCAGCATTCTGGAAGTACACGCCCCCGGCCGAACTGGCGAGCGTCGAGGGCATCAGCCCCCGCGTGTAGGGCTCGGCATTCACCCAAAGCCGCTCGCCGGTCTCGGCCGCCACCGCCATCACTTGCATTGCGCGGGCCGGAGGCGTGTTTCGTTCGAACGGCGGATGGTAGTCCTGCTGGCTGACGATCTCCTTGGCCCGCTCGGCCGGCCAATCGTCCTGCGGCTCGCCCAGCACCAGCAACAGCGTGCCCTCGTCGTGCAGTATTTCCTGCGCGTTTTCCGTGCCCGCGTAGGTTCGAATGGTTTCGCCGGTGGCGGCGTCCAGGGCGCTAACCGGGCTGCCGTAGCCGAGAGTGACGTACACGCGGTCCTCGACGGCCACCAGCCGGCGGGCCAAGTCGGCGGGGCCGCTGCGGAAATCGCGGAGGTGATACTCCCAGGGCGAGACCTCGCGCTCCCACAGCCGGACGCCGCTGAAGGCGTCGCGCGCGACCAGCCGCCACCGCGGGCGGGCGGCGGCGAAGGCGATCGAGCCCATGTCGACAATCGAAAACAGCCGCCCGCCCGAGGAAACCATCGCGCTCAGGCTGGCCAGGTGGTCGTGGCTGCGCGAGAAGCGAGGCTCGCCGATCCACTGGATATGCCGCGGCGGCCCGACCACCCGGTCGTTGGTCACCGCGTTGTTGTCGGGCCCGTGCAGGTAATGGGTCCACTGGCCGATATCGTCGGGCCACGGCTTGACCATGGCGGTCCACGTGCCGCCCTTGGGGACGCACAGCA
This sequence comes from Planctomycetales bacterium, assembly GCA_007122045.1. Lineage (GTDB taxonomy): Bacteria > Planctomycetota > Planctomycetia > Pirellulales > Thermoguttaceae > PWXP01. The sequence goes on from SKJM01000517.1 coordinate 7,558, forward strand.
CCCCGCCCGGGCACAGCACGCGCATCACTTCCCCGAGGTCGACCGCGGCCAGGTCTTCGGCGACGACCAGGTTCACCAGGTTGTCGGCGTAGGGCAAGTTTCGGCCGTCGAACCGCGCGGCCGACACCCTTCCGTCCAGCTTCAGCGAGCCGATGTGCGCCCGCGCCTGCGCGACGTTGCTCGGGTCGGTGTCGAGACCCTGCACAATCCACCCCCCGCCCGCCTTCAGCGCGGCGGTCCGCCGTCCGTCGCCGCAGTGCAGGTGAACGACCAGTCCGCCCCGAACCCCGGAGGCCGCCAGGATATCCTCGGCCGACTGCCCCGCTTCCGAAGTGGTACCCGCCGACAAGGCGAACAGAATCGTACACGCCACGAGTGGTTTCATGGTAATTTCCTCCGTTTACACGACGGCGGTCGCATCGTCGCCCTCCGACGACGAGACGTACAGGATGCGGGTGCCGGGCGTGGCGCGGAACGTCGACCAGCCCTCGGCATCGACCGGCCGGAAGTTCTCCGGCCACGCCACCTCGCCCACCCGGACCGGCCGCACCGTGCCCTCAACGGGAATGTCAAGTCCGTAACGAAAGTAGGGATCGTCGTCGGCCGAAAGGTTCGAAAGGCCGAAGCCGGCCAGGAAGAGGCCGGCGTCCAGTGCCCGGGTTGTGATGGATTTCATGGCGGTTCTCCTGTTCCAGGCGCCACATTACCGAAACCGGCCCTGGTTGTCAAATGGCCGGCGGCTGCCCGTCGGCCAGAAAGAGGCTCGCCCGCTGCTCGGCGGCGTCGGCCAGCAGTTGCACGCGGCGGCCGGCCGGGGCCGCGTCGCCGGCGTCGATCACGCGGACGAACTCCTGCCAACGGCCGGCCTCCGGCACGCAATCGAGCAGCCGGTTCGGCGCGTCGAGGAAGAACGCTTCGTTCAGGTAGTTGTTCTGCTGCTTCGGAAACAGCGCCAGGTACAGGATGTCCATTTCGACCAGCTCGTTGAGAAAGTGCGTTCCCACCGAGACGTCGGGCGTCAGGTTGTCGCGCATGGCGACAATCTCGCACAAAACCGAAACGCGGCTGATCTCGGAGAAGTGAACGGGGACGCCCAGTTCCGGGCTGGAGGTGCCCCAGCGGCCCGGGCCCAACAGCATGGTGGTCTTCCCCTGCCCGCACTCGGCCTGATTGACGCGGCCGAGCAGCCGGGCCACCTGGTACCGGCGGTTGAGCGGCAGGTCGGCGTAAAGGCCCGGCACCACGTAGATGAGCCGGTCGAGCGGCACGAACCGGCCAGGCCCGATGATGGCGCCCCGCGCCTCGAGGATGCGGTCGGGCTTCTTCACGGAAATCTTCGGCAGCGAGGTTCCCCGCTCGACGCGCACCTGGAGCGGGCGGCATTGGAGCAGGTTGATGCGGTACTCCGTGTCGGTCAGGAAGTTCGCCGCGAATTCGATGTCGACGGGACAGCCGTAGGCGCGCTGGAGCGCTTCGAGCATGGTCCGCATGTCCTGCACGAACGGCGTGGCTGTCAGCAGTTTGTTGAAGGTCAGGGCGTGGGCCGGCGCCCCGCCGTCGCCGCCGGCCGGCGCTTCGAACGAGGCGAACATGTCGACGGGCAGGCCGGACGTTTCCCGCAGGAGGTCCAGGAAATGCCCCGAGGCGAACCGGTTGGCGGCCAGGTCGAGGTAGTCGACCCGCCGCTGCGAGTGCTCGCACACCTGATCGAAATTGGCTTCCGGGCGGCGC
>SKJM01000754.1 GCA_007122045.1 Planctomycetales bacterium
CGACCTCGTCGGCGTGCATCGCCTGCACGACCACGTCCACAAAGAACGGCTCGCCGTAGCGGACCTCGCCCGGGGCCTCCACGGCGGCGACGTACACCTCGTGCTCCGGAGGCGCAAGCGGCACGACGTCGATCGGGCATCCGGCCGCCGCGACGACGGCCCGCGCATCGCCCCCGGGAAGGTGGCCGTCGCTCATGAGGACGACGCGGGGCACCCGGTCGGCCGGGACCATTGCCCGGGCGGCCGCCACCGCGGCGGCCAGGCTGGTCGGGTTGTGTCGAGAATCGTCGGGGAAGGGAACCTCCCGGACGATTGCGCCGCCGGCGTGCTGCGACAATTCCCGCCGGAACGCCTCGGCGCGTTCCGCCGCCTCGGCCCCGATGCTCCGGCCGGCGTCGTACGCCACCACCAGCGCGACCCGGTCGCCCACGGAACGCAACTTCGGCCCCGCCAGTCCCAGGATCAGCAGCCCCAGCAGCGCGCAGCGGGCCGCCAGCGAAGCCGCCCGCCGCCCGGCCGGAAGCCCGGCCAGGCTCCGCCGGAAGTACAGCCAGACGAGCGGCAGCAGCGCGAGGGCTGCCAGCCACGCGGGGTTTTCAAGTGTGAATTGCGTAGGCGAGGGGTCCAATTAACTTATCCACCGTCGTTGATAGAGGCACCATTCCGAAACGAGCATGGCCAAGGCCAAGGCCCCCAGAAACGGCCACGCGGCCGGCCATCGGCGCGGGAGTTTCCAGCGGTCGGCCGGGGTTCCAATGCCCACAGGCACCCGCAGGTCGCTCTCGCCAGCCGGGAAAGCCGCCACAGCTTCCTCGTGAGGGGCCACGTGCTCGTCCTCCGGCCCTTCTCCGAGCCACCGGAGCGACTGGGCGAGCAGCGCCGGGAACTCCACGTGATGGAGCAGTTCGTTCACGTCGGGCTCTCCGCCCACCACCATGACCCGGCCCTCCGGCCGGTCGAGGGCCAGCAACAGGGGGGCGCCGTCCGCCGTCGCGGCCAGGACGCGGGCCCGGTCGGGCTCGATCGACTTCAGCTTCAGCCGCCCGACCTCGGAAAACACCATGCCTTCCAGGTCCAAGCCGGCCAGAATGCTCGACTCGATGCACTGCCGGGCGACCGCCGCGTGTTCCACGAATCCGTCCAGGGCCCACAAGTCGCACGCGTTGCGAGGCCCCAGCACCAGCAGCGGGCCTGCCGGCAGCCGCGGCGGAACTTCGCCCTGCAACACGTAGATGGTGGCCGGGCTCGGCGCGGGCGGCACCTCGTCGAACCGGACGGTGCGGACCCGGCGATCCGCCACCAGTGCCGCCTCGACGCGCGGGTTCGTCCGGCCTACCAGCGCCACCTGATCCAGGGGCGCCGGTGGGACCGAGGCACTGCCGCGGTTGTCGGCCGGCAGCGCGTCGTCGTATTCGGCAACAACGGCCAGGGTAGCGGCTTCGCCGGTGAGCAATTCGTAGACCGTAGCCGGGTGAGGCCCGGTGGCTCGCTCGGGAGGCGCGTCCGCGAGAATATCTCCGTCGAGCCGAAGCTCCAACGGGATTTCTACGGGGGGCGGGGCGGCGAAACTCGCCACCTCGACGAGCACCTGCACCGCCTCCGGCCGCCCGGGATCGCGCCGCGCGGCAACCCGGCGCACGGCCACGTTGGCCGCCTGCCCGCCGACGGTGTATACGTCGACGTCGGCGGCTTCCGCGAAGTCCGACGCCTCGGGAAAACAGGCGTCGGTCAGCACGACCACCCGGCCTCCGCCCCGGTTTTCGAGTATGGTGCGGGCCACCCCGACCGCCTCGATCACTTGCGCGCGACCATTCCCGGCAGCCACGCTGTCCAGCGTCTCGCGAAGCTGCCGCCGATCGTCGGTTGGCGGGCAGACCAGCCGAAGCGGCGTCCCCCCGGCCAGGATGGCCGCCACATCGCCGTTGGGCAAGGAGTCGATCCATTGCCGGGCGTGGCGGCGAGCCGTCTCGAACCGCGAAGGCGACACGTCCGCGGCATTCATACTGGCCGAGGTGTCGAGAATGAGCACCGTGGTCTGCCGGGGCGAAAAGCTCGGCTGCGCCAACGCCAGTACGGCTGCCGCCAGGATAACAAGCTGCACGGCCAGCGACACCGCGTGGCGGCGCGGCAGCCACCACGAACGGAAACGCTGCTCGGCAAGCACCTGCTGCCACAGCGCGCCGGTGGCCACCGCGGCTTCCGGCGCCGCGGCCCGGCGCCGGTACAGCCACACAACGGGAGCCGCCAGCAACAGCCCCAACAGTGCCCAAGGGTTACCGAACATCTTTAGAGACCTGATCCTGTTGGAGTTCACGCTTTTGCGTGCTTTGAATATCGCCTTGCGTTCGATGTGCACCCAGCTTCCCAGGCACGCTGAAGCGTGAACTCCAACCTTCGCACGCTAAAGGGTGAACTCCAACACCAATTTCCATTATGGGCCGAAGGCGGGGGTTTTCGCAACGTGGCTACTTCGCACCCCGCCGTCGGGCAGGCCTAGAATAGCCCGAAGGGCGCGTTCCTCCGCCACATCCGCCCGCAACCGCACCCAGGGCAAGGTGCGCCGCGTACAGTAGTCCTCGACCTGTTCCAGGAACCGCGCGAAGCGTTGCCGGTAGCGGGCTGCGGCGCGCTCGGTCACGGTGGCAAGCTGCCGGCTGCCCGTCTCGCAGTCGACCAACTCCACGTCGCCCAGCCGCGGCGGCTCCGCATCCTCGGCGGCGTACAGGTGGACCACCGCCGCCGCAAAACCGTGGTATCGCAGCATATCGAGTCCCGTGACAAACCCCGCTCGGTCGAGCAGATCGCTGATGACCACCACCGGCCCGCGGGGCTGCGGCAGCCGCACAAACGCCGCGGCGGCCGCGGCCAGATCGGTGGGCGCGGCATCCGGCTGAAGCGGTTCGAGGAATCGCAACACCTGCACGAGGCGCCATCGGCCGCGCAGCCGCCGCAGTGCCGGGCCAAGCCCTCCGGAAAACGTCACTAGGCTGAATGCCGCCAGGTTCTCCAGCGCCCAGCACCCACACGCCGCTGCCATTTGCCGGGCCAGCTTGAACTTCGCCCCAGCGGGCGAGCCGTGCCGGCCGGCGTCCGCTGAGTCGACTCCCATACTGCGCGATACGTCGAGCAGTACGCTCACATGAAGGTCGCCGGTGCCCTCGAACGTCCTGGTCATCACTTCGTCGCGGCGGGCGCACAGGTGCCAGTCGACGTACCGAAGGTCGTCGCCGGGGCAGTAATCGCGCACGCCCGTGGCTTCGGTGCCCCCGGCGGGGAGTTTCCGCGGCCGCTTGGCAAACAGGGGGCTAACCCCCACTCGTTCGGCGCGCAGTGCCAGATAATGGAACCGCGCGAGCCACCCGGCCGGGAAAAGGGCGGCGGGCGCGCTCTCGGCTGCGGGCCGGACAGACGGAAGGCTGCGATGCGTCATGGCGATGTCGCGGCGGAACTCCCTGAACCAGCCCCTTCGAGCAGCGCGTCGACCAGCCGGTCGGGATCGACCCCCTCGGCCTGCCCCTCGTAGCTGGGCAGCAGCCGATGCCGCAGCGCCGGGTGGGCCACCGCCTCGACGTCCTCGACCGCCGCCCCGTGCCGCCCCGCCAGGATGCTCCGTACCTTGGCGGCCACCACCAACGCTTGGGCCCCCCGCGGGCCGGCTCCGCAACGCACAAAACGGCGCACCATCTCCGGCGCCCGGGGGGAATCCGGATGACTGGCCGCGCACAGCGCAACCGCCCGCCGGCGCGCCTCCGGGACGACCGGTGTCTTCCTGACCAGGATACGCATGTCCAGAATCCGCCGGCCATCGAACACTTTCCTTGGCCGGAACGGCTCGCCCTCGGTCGTCCGCTGAAGAATCTGCTCCAACTCCTCCTCGGTCGGCGGCACGCTCAACAGCTTCAACAGGAAGCGGTCCACCTCGGGCTCCGGCAGCGGAAACGCGCCCTCCATGTCGATCGGGTTCTGCGTGGCCATCAGGAAGAACGGCTGCGGCAGCTCGAACGATTCGTTCGACACCGTCACCTCGCCGCTCTCCATCGCCTCGAGCAGGGCCGACTGGGTCTTCGGCAGCCCGCGGTTGATATGGTCGGCCAAAATGAGGTGCGAGAACAGCGGACCCTTCTGGAACTCGAAGGTCCTCCGCCCTTGGGCGCTCTCCATCACCACGTGCGTTCCGAGCAGATCGGCGGGCATCAGGTCGGGGGTGAACTGGATGCGGTGGAAGGTCAATTGGAGGGCGTTGGCGAGCGTCTCGACCATCAGCGTCTTCCCGAGCCCCGGAACGCCCTCGATGAGCAGATGCCCTCCGACGGCGACGGCCGTAAGAACCCCCTCGATCACGCTTTCCTGCCCCACGACGACCTTGCGTATTTCATCGCGCAAGGCCTCCATGTCGCGGCGGAAGTCGGCCAACTGCTTCTCAACGGATACGGTTTCACTCATCGGTTCACTCAGGCGTTCCGGCTCGAAGCGGCCCGGCGGCGGGAGGCCCCCGCCTGGCCCCACCGGGCCGCAGATGGATTGGGCAATGGTAGCAGTATCCTCTCCCCGCCCGCCCGGGTCAAGCGAGTGTCCCGCTCGGGCCCGCGCCCGCGCGCCCAGCGTCCAGAACGGTCTTCCCGAGCGGCGTCTCTCCGAAACCCTGAGAACGCGAGACTCGGAGAAACTCGGCCGCGGAATCGGCGGTGCGTTTCTTTCCGCCGATCGCCTGAATGGAAAAGCAGGGGGGTGTACGCTCCCAGCAAGGAGGGCTGGGTTGGCCAGTGGCGGAAGTGTAATACCATTGGAGCCACCCGGCAAGGTCCGACTCCGGCAGTCCGACTCCGGTAGGCGTTGACGGGTCGGCGATCGGATATTGTTTCTCACTGTTTCGTTGTTGATTGTGGATGTCTCCTGGGTCATCGGGCGATATGGCCGCACAAGTCTATCCACAGATGGCGCAGGTCGAAAGGCGTAGGGCGGACAACACGGTCAAAGCGATAATTCAAAAAAAGAAACTCCACCTGGCCGCCAGCCTTTCGGTAGCGGAGATTCGGAATCTCGGTCTGGCCTTCATGGGCGGCAACGTGGGGGGCGTCCCCGTCACGTGGCCGAGGTTGCCAAGGGGACGGGGGCGGCTGTACAATGGCAGCTTGGTCTCCCCGCCAGGGGCGGGCCGGAAACTGGCACGCCGATCGAAACGGTTACGACTCATGCTGCGCTTCCGAACATCCGCGACGCCCTCGCGTTACTACACTCAAGGTTTGATCGTTGCGATGGTGGCGATCCTGGTGGTACTGGGGGCCATGCTCGTGTTCCTATGGTGGGCTGACCGGGCGGTGGAGGAGCCTGCCGAGCCGCCCGCGGAGCCGGCCGTCGAGGCTCCGCCGCCGGACGAGCCCGTCGCCGAGTCCGGAGAGCCCTTCGCCGCGCCGGAGCAACCTCCCGAGCCCCAGGAGCCTTTTGCCGAACCGGAGGAGCCCCGGGTCCAGCCCGACGAACCCTTGGCCGAGCCGGAGGAGCCCGGCGACGAGACCGGCTGGGTCCGCCCGGCCTACCCGAACGAGCCGGCGCACTACCTCGAACAGCGGCGTCACATGGTCGAGGATCACCTGCTCGGGCGCGACATCGACAACGAGCGCGTGCTTCGGGCGATGGGCCGCATCGCGCGCCACCGCTTCGTTCCCGACGAGTTGCGGCAGGTGGCCTACGCCGACCAGCCGTTGCCGATCGGCCACAGACAGACCATCTCGCAACCGTACATCGTGGCCCTCATGACGCAATTGGCCGAGCCGAAGCCGACCGACCGGGCACTCGACGTGGGCACCGGTTCCGGCTACCAGGCCGCCGTGCTGGCCGAAGTGTGCGCCGAGGTGTACGGCATCGAGATTCTCGAACCGCTGGCCGAACTCGGCGCGAACCGCCTGGCTGAATTGGGGTACGACCACGTCACCGTGCGCCATGGCGACGGCTTCCGCGGCTGGCCTGAGAAGGCGCCGTTCGACATCATCATCGTGGCCGCTGCGCCGCCCGACGTTCCCGAACCGCTCCTCGAGCAGCTCGCGCCCGGCGGCCGGTTGGTCATTCCGGTGGGCCGTCACTTCCAACACCTGATGAAGGTGCGAAAGCTTCCCGATGGAAGCATCGAGGAAGAAATCGTCCTGCCCGTCCGCTTCGTCCCGATGACCGGCGAGGCCCAAAAGCGATAGGGCTCGCCGTTGGCCTCCCGTTTACGGCAAGCTAGAGTTTCGAGGGGCTGGACCCCTTGGAACACCCGGCTGAACCAGAGCGCCGCCGACCCGCGGCGACCGACCCCATTTTCGCGACACACCATCTCCCCGCCGGCCACTACCCTACCGTACCATGCTCTGGCTCCAAGTGCTCATTCTGGCCGTCCTTCAAGGCATTACCGAGTTCCTGCCCGTCAGCTCGTCGGGGCACGTCATTGTGGGCGCTTCGCTGTTCGACCAGTTCGGCGATGTGATGGATGAAAAGCTCACGCTGAACATCGTGCTGCATGTGGGCACGTTGGGTTCCATTCTGGTCTTTTTCCGGGACCGGATCGTGGCGCTGCTGGGGCCCGACCGCCGTGTGATCGGGCTGCTGGTGGTCGGGACCCTGCCCGCCGTCGCCGTGGGCCTGATGCTGAAGGCTTCCCCCTGGGGCGCCGGCATTGAGCAGACCCTGGAAAACCCCCTGGTAGCCGGGCTGATGTTCCCGGCGACCGGCGTCCTGCTCCTCTGGGGAATGCGGCACGCGGGGGGACAACTCGCCTGCCGCGACGTCGGATACCACCACGCCGTGGTGATCGGGCTGTTCCAGGCATTCGGCATCCTGCCGGGCATCTCGCGGAGCGGCTCCACCATTGTGGCGAGCCTGGGCTGCGGGCTGCGCCGCGAGGAGGCCGCCGCCTTCTCGTTCCTGCTGGCCATTCCCGCCCTGGCCGGGGGGGGAATGCTCGAAGTGATCGACTTGCTGCGCAAAGGTCCCGGCGATACGCCGGCGAACATGCTCCTGATAGGCGGCCTGGTGAGTTTCCTGGTGGGCCTCGTGGCGCTCTCGTGGCTTCTCCGCTGGATCCGCCAAGGGCGGCTCGGCTTGTTCGCTTGCTACCTCATTCCCCTCGGCGCCGCGGTGGTAGCGTGGCAACTGCTGAGTTGGGGAGGCGGCCCTCTGTCGTATTGATGCAATACTCCGGCGCCGGGGCTATTCGGGCTGTTCGGGCTGTTCGGGCTGTTCGGTAGGCGGTGCTGAAGGCGCCTCGTCGGGTTCCGGCTGCTCGGACTCTTGGCCTTCGGCCTCACGTTCGGCTTCCTCGGCGGCCCTCTTTTCGGCCTCTTCCGCCTCCGCCTTGCGAGCGGCCTCTTCCTGGGCCTGCTTCTCGGCTTCGGCCTCACGTTCGGCTTCCTCGGCGGCCTTCTTTTCGGCCTCTTCCGCCTCCGCCTTGCGAGCGGCCTCTTCCTGGGCCTGCTTCTCGGCTTCGGCCTTGCGGGCAGCTTCCTCGGCAGCCTTCTCCTTTTCGGCCAGTTTCGCGAGGCGTTGCGGATCGAGTCGACCCGACATCAATGCGTACAGCTTCGGCATGAGCACGTCGCTGGGGACGGCGTAGGTTTCCACGCGTCCGCCGCGGGCGATATTGACGCCCACCGCGCGGCCGTCGAGGTCGACCAACGGTCCCCCGCAGTCGGCCGGTTTCAGGACCGTGTCGTGTTGAAGGACGGCGGGGAACCCATCGCGGCGGCCGCTCACCCCCACGCCAAGGCGGTTCATTTGCTCCCGTCGCCGATGGTCGGGACCGGAAAGCGGCGCCAGCGTGACCGAAAGGTCGAGGGTCTCGTCGCCACGCCGAATTCGGACTGTCACCGTGTCGCCGGGGCGATATGCGCGGACGGCGCTGACCAACTCGTCGCGCGTCGCGATTTCCTTCTCTTCCACGTGCGTGATGACATCGCCGACCTGGATGCCGACCTTCTCGGCCGGGCTGTCGGGCAGGACGCCTTCGACCGCCACCCCGTTGTGTTCGTCGCCGAGCCGGACGCCCAGTACGCCGCCGACGGCCGGAATGGCAAGCCGGGGGACGCTCACTATCCCCATCGCTACCACCTCGCCCCCTGGACCGGGCGCGATCACCCACTGGCCGACCTCGGGCTCCTCGTCCGCCCAGGTGATCGCCGGCAAGTCGTCGGCGTCGACCTTGAGCATGGCGAGGTCGAAATCGTCCTCGACGCCGATGATGCGGGCTTCGAGTTCCCGGCCATCGGGCAGTACACACTCGATTTTCTTCTCGCCCAGCTTGCTCGCCTTCGTGACGACCCACCCGTGGGGGCCAACGATGGTTCCCAGGGCCACCTCGCTGCCGTCGTGTTTCACGCGGACCACACAAGGGCCGACCGCTTCGATGGCCTCGCCGAGCGCGGCCTTCACCTCGTCGCCATCGCGGCGGGGGAAGGTGATCGCCCACGACTCGCCCGCCGCCAGCCGGTCCCAGTGTTCGTGGAAGATGCTGATCGGCACGTGAAAGTTCATAGTCGTATCGCCGCCGATGCGGCTGTTGATGCCGATCACCTTGCCGTCGAGGTTCAGCAGCGGTCCGCCGGAATCGCCGCCGACCAGCGGGCAATCGGACTGGAGGGCCAAGTCGCCGGCCCGCAGCACACGGCCGGCGCGAATGACCGGGGGGCGGCCGGACCGGTAGCCAAGGGGGTGGCCGACGGCTACACACCAGCTTCCCACCGGGGTTTCGCCGGGGCCTTCGAGTTCGATGAAGGGCCAGGGCCCCGAGTCGGTGATCTGCATCATGCCGGCGTCGGCGGTCGAGTACATGCCGAGGGTCTTTCCCCGGACCGTTCTGCCGTCGTGGAGGGTGAAGACGACGTCCTGTCCCGGCTTGCCCACCACGTGCCCGGCCGTCAGTACCAGGCCGTCCTCGCTGACGATCACCCCGCTTCCCCGGGAGGCGCCAATTTGCGTGGCGACCGTCGCGGGGACAACCCGGGCGACGACCTCGCGGATTTGCTGCTCCAAGGTCTTCAGTTCGCCGAGGTTCTGGGGCGCGGCCTGGACGGTTTCCGCCGCCGTGGCCGGCGCCGGAGGGATGGTTGGGCTTAGGGCAAGCGCGAGCGTCGCCACACAGGCCATGACGGGGGCCAAGTGCGGACGCTGCCGCCGAAACAGCGCAACGGGTGT
>SKJM01000656.1 GCA_007122045.1 Planctomycetales bacterium
GCCTCGGCGGCTTCCTTAAAGCGTGCGACCGCCTCCTCGTCGCCGGGGTTGCGATCCGGATGATACTGCAACGCCAGCTTGCGATACGCTTCCGAGACTTCGGACTCCGAGGCATTTCGGGCCACGCCCAGTACTTCGTAATAGTCGCGTTTATCCACCATGGTCGGCATGGCTGCCTGCGTCGAGGGTCGTGAGCTTTCGCCCCCAATTGTAGCCTACGAAACCTGCGCACGCGACGCCCAAAGCAGGGGGCTACGCACGCCACTGCATCGGGCCGGACGTTTCCCGGTAGGATGGACATTCCTGTCCGTCCGATGAACTTTGCCGCCCCCGTAGGACGGACTTCCTTTCCGCCGGGCGACAGACGGACAGGAATGTCCATCCTACGGCTAGGAAATGTCCATCCTACGGCTAAGGAATGTCCATCCTACGGTTGGGAAATGTCCCTCCTACGGTTCGGGCAGTTGCGCCCGCCGCCGGTCCTACCGAACGCTGCCTTCGACGGCCTGCTTTTCCTTGTCTTCCTTCTTCAGGTCGGTCACCAGCGTCTCGGTGGTCAGCATCAGGGCGGCAATGCTCGCGGCGTTTTCCAGCGCGGTGCGGACCACCTTCATCGGGTCGATGATGCCCGCCTTGTACATATCGACGTATCCGCCGGTGTTGGCGTCGAAGCCGATGTTGACGCCCTTATCGGCCACCTCGTCGGCGATGACGGCGCCGTCGACCCCCGTGTTCTCGGCAATCTGCCGGATCGGCTCGGCGAGCACGCCCAGGACGATGTCGACGCCGATCTTCTCATCGCCGCGGGCCGATCCGCGGGCCTTGGTCACCGCGTCGCGGCATCGCAGCAGCGCCACGCCGCCGCCGGGGACGATGCCTTCCTCAGCGGCCGCCCGGGTGGCGTGCAGCGCGTCCTCGACTCGTGCCTTCTTCTGCTTCATCTCGGTTTCGGTGCTGGCGCCGACCGACACGACGGCCACGCCGCCGGCGAGCTTCGCCAGGCGTTCCTGGTACTTCTCGCGGTCGTAGTCGCTGTCGGTGGTCTCGATCTGCTTCTTGAGCTGGTCGATGCGGCTCTTGATGTCGGCCTTCTTGCCGCCGCCTTCCACAATGGTGGTCGAGTCCTTGTCGACGGTCACCTTCTTGGCCCGCCCGAGGTGGCTCAACTCCACGTTCTCCAGCTTCATGCCCAGGTCTTCGCTGATGACGGTGCCGCCGGTGAGGATGGCGATGTCGGCCAGCATGGCCTTGCGGCGGTCGCCGAAGCCGGGCGCCTTCACCGCGCAGACGTTCAGCACGCCGCGGAGCTTGTTGACCACCAGGGCGGCCAGGGCCTCGCCGTCGACGTCCTCGGCGAGGATCAGCAGCGGCTTACCCGACGTGCTCACCTTCTCCAGCAGGGGGATCATCTCGCGCACGTTGCTGATCTTCTTCTCGTGGATCAGCAGCAGGGCGTCCTCCATGAGGCAGTCCATCTCGGGCGAGCGGTTGATGAAGTAAGGCGAGAGGTAGCCCTTGTCGAACTGCATCCCTTCGACCACCTCGTAGGTGGTCTCGGCGGTCTTGCCCTCTTCGACCGTGATGACCCCGTCGTTGCCGACCGCTTCCATGGCCTGGGCCAGGAGGCGCCCGATTTCCGGGTCGTTGTTAGCGCTGATGGTCCCGACGTGCGCGATCTCGTCGGTGCTGGTCACCCGTTTGGCCATCGTGAACAGGTGCTCGACGGCGGCGTCGACGCCCCGCTCGATGCCGTTCCGGATGGCGGTCGGGCTGCTGCCGGCGGCGATGTGCCGCAGGCCCTCGCGGTAGATCGCCCGCGCCAGCAGCGTGGCCGCCGTCGTGCCGTCGCCGGCCACGTCGGAGGTTTTCGACGCCACCTCGTTGACCAGCTTCGCGCCCATGTTCTCGAAACGGTCCTCCAACTCGACTTCCTTGCTGACGGTGACGCCGTCCTTGGTAACGGTCGGGCCGCCGTACGACTTGTCGAGAATGACGTTCTTGCCTGTTGGGCCCATGGTCACCACGACCACGTCGGCCAGCTTATTGACTCCCCGAAGGATGCGGTTTCGGGCATGATCGTCGAACAGCAATTGCTTCGCCACGATATAGGTTCCTTGGTACTAAGTGGATGGCTTGCAGGGACAGGCCGCCGAGCCGCGGGCTGCGCGGGCCGGCGGCTTCGGCCGGCAGCGCGTCAGGTGACGACCTTGGCCAGGACGTCGCTCTCGCGAAGGATTTTCACCTCGCGCCCGTCAACCTCGATGTCGGTGCCGGCGTACTTGCCGTAGATCACCTCGTCGCCGACGGCCACCGACAGGGGGCCGCGCTGGCCGTTGTCGAGCAGTTTGCCCGGCCCGAGCGCCAGCACCGTCCCCCGTTGCGGCCTCTCCTTCGCCGAATCGGGCAGCACGATGCCGCCGGCCGTGACCTCTTCGGCCTCGACGGGTTCGACTACCACACGATCGTCCAACGGCCGCAGATTGATCTTCTTGCTCATAGTGAAGCTCCTCGGAATGAATTGTTGGTTGTCTCTTCGATTGGATGCCGGCAGGGGCCGGTTGTCTTGTTCGTATGGAGACGACAACGGGTGCAGTTAGAAGCCGCCCATGCCGCCCATGCCGCCCATGCCTCCCATGCCTCCCATGCCTCCCATGCCTCCCATGCCCGGGTCCATCCCTTCCGGCCCGGGGCCCTTGGGCTCCTCCTCCTTCGGGATCTCGGTGATCAGGCAGGAAGTGGTCAGCAGCAGGCCGGCCACGCTGGCGGCGTTCTGCAGGGCGGTGCGGACGACCTTGGCCGGATCGATGACGCCGGCCTCGGCCAGGTCGCAGTAGGTGCCGCGCTCGGCGTCGTAGCCGTCAGCCTTGCCCTTCATGCGCCGCACGCGGTTGACCACCACCGCGCCGTCCTGCCCGGCGTTCTCGGCAATCGCCCGCATGGGCGAGTCGAGCACGTCGCGTACGATCTTCGCGCCCAGCGCTTCGTCGCCTTCGAGCGCCAGCTTGTCCAGCGCCTTGGCGGTGCGCATCAGAGCCACGCCGCCGCCGGGCACGATGCCCTCCTGCAGGGCCGCTTGCGTGGCGGCGCGGGCGTCTTCAACGAGGGCCTTGCGTTCCTTCATCTCGGTTTCGGTGGCCGCGCCCACGTTGATCTGGGCCACGCCGCCGGCCAGTTTCGCAAGCCGCTCTTGAAGCTTCTCGCGGTCGTAATCGCTGGTAGTGGTCTCAATCTCCCGGCGAATCTGCTCGGCGCGGCCGTCGATGGCCTTCTTCTCGCCGCCGCCGTCGACGATGATCGTATCGTCGCTCGTCACGGTCACCTTCTTGGCCGTGCCCAGGTCGGAAAGCTGCACCGAATCGAGTTGCACTCCGAGGTCCTTGAAGATGGCCTGCGCGCCGGTCAGCGTGGCGATGTCGCCCAACATGGCCTTGCGGCGGTCGCCGTAGCCCGGGGCCTTCACCGCACAGCACTGGAGGATGCCGCGCATCTTGTTCACCACCAGGGTGGCCAGGGCCTCGCCTTCAATGTCCTCGGCGATGACCAGCAGCGGCTTGCCCGCCTTGCTCACCGCCTCCAGCAGGGGCACGAGATGCTTCGCGCTGGAGATCTTCTCCTCGTGGATCAACACGAGGCACCGTTCCAGTTCGCAGACCTGCTCTTCCTGGTCGGTGACGAAATGGGGCGAGAGGAACCCGCGGTCGAACTGCATGCCTTCGACCACTTCGACCGTCGTTTCCGCCTGCCGCCCCTCTTCCACGGTAATCACCCCGTCCTTGCCCACCTTCAGGAAGGCGTCGGCCAGTACGTTGCCGATGGTCGGGTCGTTATTGCCGGCGATGGTGGCCACCTGGCTGATTGCCTTGCGACTTTTCGGATCGACCGACGAGGCCATCTTCCCGATCGCCTCGACCACCACCCCAGTCGCCTTGGTCACGCCGCGGCACAGCGACATCGGGTCGGCCCCCGCGGCAATCATGCGGAGCCCGTCCTTGTAAATCGCTTCGGCCAGCAGCGTGGCCGTCGTGGTGCCGTCGCCGGCCACTTCGTTCGTCTTCGACGCGGCCTCCTTGACAAGCTGCGCGCCGAGGTTTTCGTAGGGGTCGTCCAACTGGACGTCCTCGGCCACCGTCACCCCATCTTTGGTGACCTTCGGCGCCCCCCAACCCTTATCCAATACGGCGTTGCGACCCCGGGGACCCAGGGTGCTGATCACCGCCCGCGCCAATTTGCTCACTCCCGCGGCAATCTGGTGACGGGCATCGTCTTCAAAGACCATCTGTTTTGACACAGCGGATACCTCCTAATGTGCAATCGCTGGCGAGTTACCGGCGTACCACGACCGCTATTGGCAGCCAAGGACGAATTTCCACCCCTTCCGATGCAAGCAGCGTGCCACGCAACAGAATATGGCGATAACTTGCGACAGGGCAAGGATTTAGTGCAGCGCCGCCAAGAATGGCCCACCCTGCACGCGATCGAGGCGACCCTATGCGAACATGCCAAATTGGCAGTCGCTCGGATCGGTTGCCGTCTCAGAACGAGGCTATCCTCCTCCAAACGTCGGCAGTATGGCCACTCGTGCGTCGGGCGACACCGGAGTCGCCAAGCCCAAGGAGGCAATCCTCCCGTCCACCGTGAACGTGATGGTCGTGATGGGTTTCCCGTCCCGCGCAATCTGCCCTTTCAGGCCGGGAAACCGCGCATCCAATGCGTCGACCACCTCGCCGATCGTGGCGCCTTCGACCGTGGCCTCGCGCACCTCCCCGGTGACGTCGCGAAGCAGCAGAGGAATGCTTACGGTAGCCATAGCACGCTCAGGGACGTGACACCCCGCACCTCAATCGAACACCCGCTCCCGGACCACCTCGGGCCAGTCGTCGGGGTCTTCGATCAGCCACACGTTGCGGAAGAGGCCGGGCCCGCGATGCTGTTGCAGATAAAGGTGCTCGCGGGGGACCTCCTCCTTCCTGCCGCCCCAGCCCGTGCCGCCTTTCAACTCCACGTTGTCGTGGATGAGCACGCCGTTGTGGATGACGCTGATGCGGACGTTTTCGGTCTTGTTCCCGTCGTCGTCGAACCGGGGCGCGCGGAACAGGATGTCGAACGTTTGCCAATGATACGGCGGCAGGGTAACGTTCACGTCCGGGGCGCGCTCCCGGTACAGCGCCCCGTCTTCACTCGACCCCCGCCCGTGCCCGAACGAATCGAGAATCTGCACCTCGTAGCGGTCCTGGATGTAGATGCCGCTGTTGGCTCGGCCGCTGTGGTCCCAGAAGGGCAGCATGTACTCGACGTGGACGAAGATGTCGCCATATTCTTTGGCGGTGCGGGCGCCCTGCGCGAGCAAGCCGTCGTCGGTGATGGTCGCCCCGTCGCGCCACTGGTCGACGTCGGTCCCGTCGAACAGCACCACGGCGCCCTCGGGCGCGCCGAGCCCGAGGGTCGGGCTGGTCCGAAACGTGCGTTCCAAGGCGCCGAGCGAGCCGCGTTCCTCGTGGCCGACCTGGATGGTTCCGTTCTCCACCTGGTACGTGTAGTCGTCGCCTTCGAAGGCGAGCCGGCCCTCGCTGAGCGTGGCGCTGAGCCGCCGTGTTCCGCTGTCGGGGTCCCAGCCGTGGCCGGGCAGGCCGCCGCGGTACAGCACCAACTCGTAGTTGTCGTTGCGGCGCGCCACCACCTGGGCGGCCAGCACCTCCTCGCCGTCTTCCCCTTCCAGGGTCCCCACGTATTCGCCTTGCCAGTAGACGATCGACTCGGGCCCGACGTCGTCGGGTGAAACGTGCACAATGTCACCGGCATGAAGCTGCGTCGCCAGCATCGCGGTCGCTGCGGCCAAAAACATTCTCATCATCTGCTCCTTCTGGAATCGGGTGGTGGGTCGATGCGCAGGTCCGGGCGGGTTCACCGACGTTGCATCGAGAACCCGTCGGGGGTCACCGGCAGGATGGACATTCCTGTCCGTCGGGGTTTACCGGTAGGCCGGAATATTCCAGCATACACACCGAACCGCGGCGGGTCAAGAATCGGGCGGGCCGCGGCGGGAGGCGGCGCCGTGGCGGTGGGGCACGGGGCCTCCTCGCCGCCCGGCCAAGGAAAACGCCCCGCGAGGGGGGCTCGCGGGGCGCGGGGGGGATAACCTGGTGTGGCACGGCGCCGAAAGGCGGCACTCGAACATGCCTTTGGCGCGGCAGATCGGGACCTACATGCCGGCAATCCGCTCGATCAGGTCGATGCTGCGGCAACTGTACCCCCACTCATTGTCGTACCAGCTTACCACCTTCAGCATGGTATCGCTCAGCACCATCGTCTGCGGGGCGGCGAAGATCGAACTGTAGGGGTTTCCGATGACGTCGCTCGAGACGATCGGGTCCTCGGTGTACTGGAGGATGCCCTTCAGGTCGCTGTCGGCCGCTTCCTTCATGGCGGCGTTGACGGCGTCGGCGGTGACGGGCTTGGCCATTTCGACCACCAAGTCGACCACGCTGGCGTTGGGCGTAGGAACCCGCATGGCGATGCCGGTCATTTTCCCCTTCAACTCGGGGATCACCAGCCCCACGGCCTTCGCGGCGCCGGTGCTGGTGGGGATGATGTTCAGCGCGGCCGCCCGCATGCGGTAGGGGTCCTTGTGCGGCAGATCGAGCACGCGCTGGTCGTTGGTGTACGAGTGGATGGTGGTCATCAGCCCGCGGACGATGCCCCACCGTTCGTGCAGCACCTTGGCCACGGGGGCCAGGCAGTTGGTCGTGCAGCTTGCGTTGGAGATGCACTTGTGCTCGGGCTTCAGTTCCTTGTCGTTGACGCCCAGCACGCAGGTCAGATCGGGCGAATCCTTCGCCGGCGCGCTGAGGACGACTTTTTTGGCCCCGGCGTCGAGGTGCGTTGCGTAGCCGGGCTTTCCGTCGCCCCCCCGGGTGGTGAACACGCCGGTGCTCTCCAGCACGACGTCCGCTTTCAAATCGCCCCAGGGCAACTCGGCCGGGTTCTTGATCGCCATGGCCGGGATTTTCTTGCCGTCGACAATCAGGTGCTTCTCGTCGTACTCGACCGTGCCGGCATAGGTGCGGTGCACGCTGTCGTACTTCAGCAGCAGCGCGAGCGTCTGATTGTCGGTGATGTCGTTAATGCCCACGATCTCGAACTTGTCTCGATTCGCCTTCTCCATCAGGCCCCGGCACACCAGCCGCCCGATCCGTCCGAATCCGTTGATTCCCACGCGAATTGCCACAATACTGCTCCTTTTCCAGTAAGCCCAGCCCCCTATCGATGGGGGCCCAATTGGTAATCCCGCTGTACCGCGGGCCTGTTCATCGGGTGAAGAGTCGGTCATTATATCCATGGCTCCCGGCGGGAAAAGGGGGCACGCTCGAATCGACCCCCGGAAACCGTACAGCCCGACTATGCCCGTGGACATCGAAAGCCTGATCCTGGCGGCGCTGATCTTCGTCATCGCCCTGCTGTACTCGTCGGTGGGCCACGGCGGCGCCTCGGGCTACCTGGCCGTCATGGGGCTGGTGGGGCTGGCCCCGCACGTGATGAGGCCCACCGCGTTGGTCTTGAACATCCTCGTGGCCGTCATCGGCACGACCAAGTTCTACCGGGCGGGCAGGTTCTCCTGGCGCCTGTTCTGGCCGATGGCCCTGGCCTCCATCCCGTTCGCCTACCTGGGCGGCCTGATTACCTTGCCAGGCTACCTTTACCGACCGGTGGTCGGGCTCGTGCTCCTGTACGCGGCGTGGCACGCGTTCCATACGGCCGGGCGGCCACGGCGCGAAGTCCGCCCGGCACCACGGCCCATACTCCTGGCGGCCGGCGCGGGGCTGGGTTTTCTTTCGGGCCTCACGGGCGTCGGCGGCGGGATCTTCCTCAGCCCCCTGCTGCTGTTCTTCCGCTGGAGCGAGGTGAAGGTCATTTCCGGCGTGGCCGCCGCCTTCATTCTCGTCAACTCCATCGCGGGGCTCCTGGGGGTCTTGTCGCTCGCCCCCGCATTGCCTCCCGCGCTGCCCCTGTGGGCGGCTGCCGTGGCGATTGGCGGGTTTCTGGGGGCCGAGTACGGCAGCAAACGCCTCGCGGGTTCCACGATCGGGCGGCTCCTGGCAGTGGTGCTGGCAATTGCCGGATTCCGTATGATCTTGATGGTCTTTTCCAGCTAGCGTGGGCAGGACCCGACTTGCCGCCACCGCCGTCGGGACGGTCGCGGGGCGGGCGCTTGACAATCGGTCCCGGACAGAACCAGAATTAGGCGTATGGCGAAACGCAATCACGATCATCCGGGCGTGAAGGCCCCGAACATGAAGGGGCGCCCCCGCCTGACCAGTGCGGTGGCGCATCGAAGCCCCCGCCGTACGCGCACCGCCCTCCCGGCCAGGGCAAAGCCTCCCGCTACCGGCCCCGGTCGTGGCGAGATCCGTCACGCCCTCATGTTCGCCGGCGCGCTGGGGTTCCTCACGGCGGTCGGCCTCGTGCTGCCGCACGGCGACAGCGGCAAGGCGTTCCGCGAGGGGGTGCTGACACACGCCCTGTTCGCCCCAATGATCGGGGCATTGTGGGCCGCCGTCATTGCCGAGGGCCTCCTTGGCGTGTCCGTCGCGCCCGATGCCTGGCCGAAGCGATGGAAACGCCTGCTGCTCACCGCCTGGCTGCCGCCGCTGCGCATGATCATCGCCACCGGCACGCCGTCGGGCCGGCTGTGGCTTCCGGGAGCCGGCTGGCGGTTCCGGGGCCAGGAGACGTCGGAGCAGCTCGAGCAGAAGTTTGCGCTGCCGATGTTCGTCCTCGCGCTGTTGGTGCTGCCCGTCCTCGCCGTCGAGTTCGCCGGCGGCGAGGCCCTCGACAGCCACCCGCGCCTGGCCCTGGCCACGCATCTGACCACGAGCGTCATCTGGGTCGGTTTCACGGTGGAGTTTCTGTTGATGGTGGCCGCCGCGCCGAAACGGCTGACGTATTGCCGGCAAAACTGGATCAACCTGGTCATCATCGTGGTGCCCCTGGCGGCCTTCCTCCGGGTGCTGACGATGTTCCGGTTGGCGCGGGTGGTGCGCGCCGGCAGGCTGCTGCGCACCTACCGCCTGCGCGGCCTCTTTTCCCGCATCTGGCGGTTGGCCATGCTGCTGAACCTGTTCGAGCGCGTCCAGCAGCGCGATCCGGCCAAGTACTGCGCCGCACTGGAGACCAAGGTGGCCAATCTCGAGGCGGAACTGGCCGCCCTCCGCGCCAAGCTCGACGCCGCCC
>SKJM01000429.1 GCA_007122045.1 Planctomycetales bacterium
CGCCGGAGCTGTACGCCCGACTGGGTCCCGTAGGCCGAGCAGAGCTTTGGCATGGCGATGCGTCGTGCCGCTCGGCTCGCAGCGCCGAATGGCTGGCTATTGCGCATGTCGCGATATAATGGTAGGAGGGGGATCAGAAGGCTCGGCATTCCGCCAGAATGGGGTTTTCTCCCCTGGAGCGCCGGCGCCGGTGACGTACACTTTCTTGTAACATTTTCCGAAATCCGTTGGCGAAACGGAACATACCCCCCCATTGGGCCGACAACCCACGAGAACGGAGTGCGCGCCGAGCGTGCTCTTCCTGGCGCACCGCGTACCGCACCCCCCTAATAGGGGCGATCGCATCCGGTCATTTCACCTGTTGCAGTACCTGGCCGAGCGGGCCGAGCTGTCGTTGGCGTACCTGGCCGACCACCCAACGCCCCAGGAAACCCACCGCGCTCTCGCCCGGCTTTGCCGCCGCGTGACGGCCGAGCGATTGGGGCCGGCCCGTTGGCTGCGTGCGGCCGGCTCGCTGGCCGCCGGGCGCACCGCCACCGAGGGGCTGTTCCGCTCGGGGCGGCTGGACCGAACGCTCCGGCAGTGGGCGGCCGAAACCCGATTCGACCTGGTCGTGGTCTTCTGCTCCAGCATGGCGCAGTACCTCGACGTGCCCGGCCTGGCCGGCGTGCCTGCCGTGGTCGACCTGGTCGACGTCGACAGCGAAAAGTGGTTCCATTATGCCCGGGCGGCGCGCGGCCCCGGGCGGTTGCTGTACGGGGTCGAAGGCCGGCGGCTGAGGCGGCTCGAAGCGTCGCTGGCCGACCGCGCCCGGGCCATCACGCTGGTAAGCCGCGCCGAGGCCGACCTGTACCGGAGCTTCCGGCCGGCGGAAAACGTGTACGCCGTGCCCAACGGGGTCGATCTCGACTACTTTCGGCCCACCGTCGAGCCTGAGCCCGACGGGGTGCCGCCGTGCGTGTTCGTCGGGGCGCTCGATTACCGGGCGAACCTGGACGGCCTGGCGTGGTTCTGCCGCGCGGTGTGGCCGGAGGTGTACGCGAGGGTGCCGGGCGCCGCGCTGCAGATCGTCGGCAGCAATCCGGGCCGGGCGGCGCGGCGGCTGGCGGACCGGCCGGGCGTCGAGTTCATCGGTCCCGTGCCCGACGTGCGGCCGTACCTGGCCGCGGCCGTGGCGGTGGTCCCCTTGCGAATCGCCCGCGGAATCCAGAACAAGGTGCTCGAAGCCATGGCCATGGGCCGGCCGGTCGTCGGCACGCCCGAGGCTTTCGAGGGCCTGGAACTTCAACCCGGGCGCGACGCCCTTTGCGCCGCCGCGCCCGGCGCCTGGCGCGACCGGCTTACCGACCTGCTCCGCAACCCGACCGAGCGAATCGGCCTGGGCGCCGCCGCCCGGCGGTACGTCGAGGCCCATCACCACTGGCCCCGATGCCTCCAGCGGTTCGGAGAGATCGTGGCTGCGGCTGACGCCTGACGCCTGACGCCTGACGCCTGACACCTGTATGCTAATCTGGCTCCGCGCCCTGCGGCTCGGCCAATGGTCGAAGAACCTGCTGCTGCTGGTGCCCGTGTTCACCGCGCACGAGTTCCACGCCGCGGCGTTGGGCAGAGTCGGCCTGGCCTTTGTGGCATTCGGGCTGGTGGCGTCGGCCACATACGTGCTGAACGACATCCTCGACCTCGAAGCCGATCGGCTCCACCCACGCAAACGCCACCGCCCCTTCGCCGCCGGCGACCTGCCGACCTCGCACGGCCCGGCGGGCATGGCCGTGCTCCTGGCGCTGGGGCTGGGCCTGGCAGCGCTGGTGTCCGGGCCGTTCCTGCTGGTCGTGCTGGGGTACGCGGTGCTGACGATCGCCTACTCGGCGTTCTTGAAGGCCTACGTGCTGGTCGACGTGTTCGTGCTGGCGGGGCTTTACACGTTGCGCATTCTGGCGGGCGCGGCGGCTATCGGCATTGCGGTGTCGCCCTGGCTGCTGGCGTTTTCGTCCTTCGTGTTCTACAGCCTCGCGCTGGTAAAACGCGACGCCGAGCTGGCCGGCCTGGCCCGGCGCGGCGATGCCGACGCCGCCGGCCGCGACTACCACGTGGCCGATTACCCGATGCTGAGCATCATGGGCATCGCCTCCGGCTACCTGGCCGTCCTCGTGCTGGCCCTGTTCATCAACACCGGTCCGGTGAAGGAGCAATACACGTACCCGAACGTGCTGGGATTGCTGTGCCCGGTCGTGCTCTACTGGATCTCGCGCCTGTGGCTGAAGACCTCGCGCGGCGAGATGGTGGACGATCCCATTCTCTATTGTTTCAAGGACATCGTGAGTTGGATGGTCCTGGCCGCGATGATCGGCATCACGCTGGCGGCGATGTAGGTGGGGAGGTGGTGTGGATGAGCGTATCCGCCGTTGGTTCCATGGGAGTCTCCGCTTGCCTTCGTGTGCTGCACGGACCGGTGTACCGGCGTCGCATCGGCGCGCTGGCGCGGCTCTTGGCAAGCGAGGTACGAACGGGCGACCGCGTGCTCGACGTCGGCTGCGGCTCCGGGGCGCTCGGCGCGGCCATACTGGCCGACCCCGCGCGCCCTGCCGGCGTGCACTACGAAGGCGCGGAAGTTGCCCCCCGGCCGGGCACTCCCTTTCCCGTCACCAAGTTCGACCAGGGGCGCCGGCTGCCCTTTGCCGACAAGTCGTTCGACGTGGTGGTGGCGGCCGACGTCCTCCATCACGTGCCCGATGAACCCGCCCTCCTGAAGGACATCGCTCGCGTTGCCCGGCGCCGCGTCTTCCTGAAGGATCACTGCCTCCACGGAGTGCTGGCCCAAGCGCGCCTCTCGTTTATCGACTGGGCCGCCAATTACGGCCATGGAGTGCCTTGTTTGTACCGTTACCACGACTTGCAGGGCTGGCACGATTTGTTTGCCGCGACGGGTCTGGCGATGGCCAAAGAGCACCTCGGCTTGAACCTTTATCCGCCGGGGCTGAACCTGCTGTTCGGGCGCCGTCTGCAGTATCTCGCCTTGCTGGAACCGTCCCCGTTTGATGAGTAGTTGCCGGGGGCCGGTTGGTCGTTGACCGGCGATCCTCGTTTTTCCTCCAGCCCGCATCTTCGATATTCCTATGATCGGTCTTCATTTTCCAAAGCTCCTGCTCCGCCTTCCGGTCCGGTCCTTGCTGGCCGTCGTGGCGCTGGCCGTGGGGC
Organism: Planctomycetales bacterium; assembly: GCA_007122045.1. Taxonomy (GTDB): domain Bacteria; phylum Planctomycetota; class Planctomycetia; order Pirellulales; family Thermoguttaceae; genus PWXP01. The sequence continues at coordinate 3,196 of SKJM01000429.1, forward strand.
TGCGGCTGGCGGTGGGATTCGTCGAGCCGATGAACACGCAGAGCGACGCGGCATCCTACTTGGCTATGGCGACCAGCGCGGCGGAGGGGCGCGGGCTGGTCGACGTGTTCGGCCACCGGGCGTACTACAGCGCCGGTTACCCGATGCTGCTGGCTGCCGTGTTCCTGGTGACGGGGCCGAGCTTGGGCGCCGTCTGGGTGGTGAACCTCGTACTGGCGGCCGTTGCCGTGGTCCTCGTATATTGCGTGGCGCGGTGCGCCGCCCGGGGCGGAATTGGCGACGGGACCCCTTGTCCGCAGCGGCCCGGAGGGTACGTTGCGGAAGACGCGAGGGCGATTCCGCGTTTCGAGCAGGTGGGCTTGGCGGCTGCGATGGTCTGGGCCGGCTACGTGCCCAGCCTCGCGATGACCAACGACATCACCAAGGAGAACCTGATGGTTCCGCTGATGCTCGGCCTCGTGTGGATCGCCCTCGCCTGGCCGGGGTCGCGCTACCGGCTCGGGCTGGCGGCGCTGGGCGGCGGACTGACGGGTATGCTGGCCGTGGTGGGAGCCACCGGGTGCGCGGTAGCGGGCGCGCCGGTGGCTGTCATCCTGGCATACGCCGCAAACTGGCGACAACGCCTTACCGCCGGCGGCGCCTTTGCCCTGGCGGCGCTGGCCGTTGTCGCCCCTTGGTTGTACCGGAACCACGTGGTGGTGGGCGCGGCGGTGCTGAACACCAATGGCGGTCAGAACCTGTATTTGGGCAACAACCCGGCCGCCACGGGCCGGTACATCTGCACGGGCGACACGCCGCTGGCCGGCGAATGGCACCGCATTTTGGCCGAGAAAGGCGAGGTGGCCGCCCATCGCGAGGCCGCCCGCCAGGCACGCCGGTATATGCGCCAATATCCCGGCCGCACCTTGGTCATGTCGCTCCGAAAGGCCGCCCTGTTCTGGGAGCCGCCGAACTTGTGGTCCGCGGAGCCCGAGCCGCTCGTCAAACGCGTCGCGCGATACGTGTGGTTCGTCCAGTATTTCACACTCCTGGCCGCCGCGCTTGCCGGCCTGCGCAACGTGCGCCTGGCCTGGCCGCTGTACCTGGCCGTCGTCCTGTTCGCAGCCGCCCACGTCCCCTTCTACGCCATGTTCCGCTACCGCCTTCCCATTATGGCCGTGGTTGGTTGCCTGGCAGGGGTAGGTGTCAGGTGTCAGGTGTCAGGTGTCAGAGGGAAGATATTTCCCAACACCGGCGCGCGCCATGCGCAGGAGTTCCAACCAAAGACTCTCACCAATAGGAGTTGCAATGAGTAACGTAACCCGTTTCACCGACCTGGAGGTGTGGCGGCGGTCGCACGCGTTGTTCTTGGATGTGCTCAATAAGCTCGACGACTTTCCGCGTACACGAGCCGCTGCCGCCTTGACCGACCAAGTCATTCGGAGCCTTGGCTCTGTCGGGGCCAATATCGCCGAAGGCTTCAACCGCAGCAAATCGCGATACCTCAACGCACTCGACATAGCCCTGGGCGAAGCCAACGAATCGGAGAACTGGCTCTACAAAATTCGCGACGCCGGCCTTTTCAGCCGCCAGAGTGCCAAGCCCCACATCGCCGAATGCATTGAAATCGAGAAAATGCTCAGTGGCTTAATTCGCTCCATCCGCTCCAGACCCTGACGCCTTTCCCGGTTTCCACTTGCCCCTGCCTCTGACACCTGACACCTGACACCTGACACCTGACACCTGATGCCCCTTCGCATCCTCGCCGTCCTGTACGCGTCGGCCATCGTCGTGGTAACGCTGCTTCCCTCGGGCGGCGATACGCTGCTGACGGGCGGCTGGGACGCGAATATTGCGCCCGGCGTGCAGAACGCCATGCACTTGCCGGCGTACGCGGCGCTGGTGGTGTTGCTGATGGCGGCGTTCGGCCGCTCGGCCCGGCGGCCGTGGCTGGCGCTCGGGCTGATTACGGCCGGCTGCGTCGCCTTCGGCATTGGCAGCGAATGGTTGCAGGCCGCGGTCATCCCCGGCCGCTACGGCTCGCTCAGCGATGCCCTGTCGAACACCCTCGGGGCCCTGCTCGGCGCTGGAGGCTGGAAGATCGGAGAGCGGAGAGGGAAAAGGACGAATGACGAATGACGAATGACGAATGACGAAGGACGAATGACGAATGAATGACGCAATCCACAATCCAGAATCGTCGCTCTCTGACACCTGACACCTATGATAATCCTCTGTTTCGCCAGCGGCTACGAGGCGCCGCCTACGAGCAAGCATCATGTGATGCATGTACTGGCGGAACGGAACACGGTGCTGTGGGTAAACTACCATGCCTCGCGCGTGCCGGGGCCCACCGGCGCCGACCTGCGCCATGTCGCCCGCAAGCTCCGGCAGGTGGCCGGCGGATTGACGTGCCCTCGCCCCAATGTGTATGTCCTCACCCCGTTGGTAGTGCCGCTGCCCGGCTCGGGCGTGGCGCGCCGGGTGAACCGGGCGCTGCTGGTCGGGCAAATCCGCCGCGCGCTCGGGCGAATCGGGCGCACGGCCGGCCAAATGGGACAGTCGCATTTGCGCGGCTTCGGCGGGCGACTTATCGGGCTCGGCCGGCGCAGCGGCGCGAAGGTCGGGACCGTCCCCACCGCACCGCTCGAACTGTGGTCGTTCACGCCCGACGTGGCGTACCTGGTCGACCGGTTCAGCCCGCAACGGGTGGTGTACTACTGTGTGGACGATCATTCGCAGTTCACCGGATACGACGCCGAACAGGTCCTGCGCGACGAGGAGGCCCTGTGCCGCCGGGCCGACCTGGTGGTGACCACCTCCGGCCCGTTGCAGGAAAGCCGCCGTCCGTGGAACCCGAACACGATCCTGGTGCCGCACGGGGTCGAATACGACCATTTCGCCCGCGCGCTGAGCGGCGAGCTGCCCGAACCGGCCGACCTGGCGGCCATCCCGCGGCCGCGGTTGGGTTTTTTCGGCCTGCTGCGCGATTGGGTCGACCTGGACCTGCTGGCCGAGGTGGCCCGCCGCCGGCCCGATTGGCACGTGGTGCTGCTGGGCGACTCGACGCTCGACCTGGCCCCCTACCGGCCGATCAGGAACATGCACTTCCTGGGCCCGAAGCCCTACGCCCACTTGCCCGCCTACTGCCGCGGGTTCGACGTGGGCCTGATCCCCTTCCGGCTCAACGCGCTGACGCGCGCGGTCAATCCGATCAAGCTCCGCGAGTACCTCGCGGCCGGGCTGCCCGTGGTGAGCACGCCGCTGCCCGAGGTGGGGCGCTACGCCGAGTGGGTATCGCTGGCCGAAGGCCCCGACGCCTTCACGGCCGCCATCGAGCGCGCCTTGGCCTCGCGCGTCGATCCCGCCGCCCGCTCCGCCGCCATGCGCGGCGAAACATGGCGGGCGAAAGTGCAGCAGGTGCTTGAGTATAATTGAGGGTGTCGATGCCGAAGCGGCAACGATACCCGAAACCCAAACGTCTAGCGTGAGCGTTCTCGCTCGAGTCCGACTTTCAGGTTTATCGGTTGGCCGGCGGTTCGGTGCTGCAAGTGATACCATGACCGCATCACGAACGGCGCTGCGCCTGCCGCGCATTCCCGAGCACTGCACCGGCAATGACCACATGTTTTACGTGCTGCTGCCCACCGCCGGCGGGCGCGACGACGTGCTGGGCCGCCTGCGGGCCGAAAGCATCCACGCCGTGTTCCATTACATCCCGCTGCACATCTCGCCCATGGGCCGCCGGCTCGGCTGCGCCGGCGCGCACCTGCCCGGTGACCGACGACCTGGCTGCGCGGATCGTCCGCCTGCCGATGTACTATGAGATGACCGAGGAGGAGCAGGGGCGGGTGGCCGATGGCCTGACGGCCTGGTGTGAAGCCTTGCCCCGCACGGCTGCGGGGTAACCCGTGGCACCCGCTTGCCTGGCACGGACAGGACGGGTATACTGGGAAGATGGGAGTTGGGAACGCCGAACTCTCCCTGACACCTGACACCGCGAACTTGGAACCCTCCGATGACGCAACGATCCACGGCAACGCTTCAACATGGCATTTGGATTGACCAGCAGCGGCTGGCCGAGGCCGGGCTGCAAGCGCCGCTGGAAATTGCGGTGCAGCCCGGTGAAATCAACATTCGTTCCGCGGCACCGGACCACGGAACCAGTGACGAGCCGGCAAACGAGCCAGAGGCGTTATGGGACGTTTTTCGTTCGCTGGGCCGTGATGCCCAACCGGGCCGACTGGCAAACCCTTCTGTCCGGCACGACCGTTACCTGTACGGTGAACCGCAGTGAAAGAACTGTTTGTTGACACCAGCGCCTGGATGGCGGCGGTCGATGCAGGCGATGTCAATCATCAGCGCGCGACGGCCTTCCAAGATGTGATAGGTGGAACGTGTCGCCTCGTCGTGACGGACTACATTCTGGACGAGCTTTACACGCTCCTCTTGATGGATCTCGGCTATGCGCAGGCCGTTGCCATCAAGCGGAAGCTCGACGTGCTGATTGAGGCGAAGGTTCTCGAAGTCGTTTGGGTGGATGCCGGGCTGGCGTCGCATGCGTGGTCGGTGTTCGAGCGATTCAACGCCGACAAGCAGTGGTCGTTTACCGACTGCATGTCCTATGCCGTCATGAAGGCCCGTCGGATACACGAGGCGTTCACGTTCGACCACCACTTCGAACAAATGGGCTTCTTGCGGCTTCCCCGGACAACGGACACCTGATACCTACCTCCCCGTCCGCCTGCCGATGTACTATGAGATGACCGAGGAGGAGCAGGGGCGGGTGGCCGGCGCGCTTAGGGCGTGTTGCCCGGCGGCGCCCCCTTCGTCCGAGAGCGACCATGCCGTCCGCGCCGCCCCGGGGTAGCCCGTGCCACCCGCTTGCCGAGCAGCGGCGTCTCGGCTATACTGAGAAGATGGCAGTTGGGAACGTCGAACATCGATCTCCCCTGACACCTGACGTGTTACGGCGTACGAAGTGCGGCGTCGCCGCCAATGAGCCGAGGGTAACGACATGGTTCAGCGCAAAAACCCGGCCGAGGTCCTGTCGAAGCTCGACCGCGAACGCCGGTTGATTGCTGAGGAGCTTCCGGAACTCAGCGAGCGTGACGCGCGGATGCAAGAGTGCGCGGCGGAAGACACCCTTTGTGGCCATCTGCGCCGTGCCATCCACCGAAGCCGGCGGCCGCTGGCCGATGTTGCCGGCCAGGCCGGTATTTCCACCGGCGTACTGTGCGGCTTCCTGGAGGGCGAGCGCGCCCTGCGGTCGGACGTGTTGGACCGACTCGCCCAGGCCGCCGACGTTCACATTGCCCTCACTTCCAGCGACGATGCAACCGGAAGATAGGAGCCCGCAGAGGACACCTGAGGGACAGAGAACCTGAGACTCCCAGGCTTGGTCGAGATCCCGGACCTCTCAAACCTGACCCCTGACACCTAGCCCCCCATGAGTACATTAACCGACATCGGCTCGCTCATTACACAAACGCCGGACCTATGCGGCGGCCGGCCGCGCATTGCGGGCACGGGCGTTTCGGTCCACCGCGTTGTCGGCTGGTACAAGCTGGGCTGGTCGCCTGACGAGATTGCCGACCGGATCGGTCACATTTCCTTGGCGCAGGTCCATGCGGCATTGACCTACTATCACGCCAAACAGCAAGCGGTCGAGGCGCAAATGGCCGACGATGAGGCCGAAGCCGACCGGCTTGAAGCCGACCACCGGGCATCGCAGGCCGCCAATTGACCATACGCCTGTACCTCGATGAGGATGCCGTCGACAAGGCGCTGGTGCGCGCGCTGCGGGCGCGCGCCGTGGATGTTGAACCTGCCAATGAAGCCGGTATGATCGAACGCGACGACGAGCAGCAGTTGGAGTACGCCGCGGCCGAGGGGCGTGTGGTGTTCACCTTCAACCGCGCCCACTTCTGCCGTCTGCACGCCCAATGGCTCGCCGCCGGCCACCGCCATGCCGGCATCGTCGTTGCCCGGCAGCAGCAGTATTCCGTCGGGGAGCAAATGCGCCGGCTCCTGAAGCTCCTCGC
>SKJM01000731.1 GCA_007122045.1 Planctomycetales bacterium
AGCGTGCCGATACTTTCGCCCGGGGCCAGGCTGCCGCCGCCGGCGATCTCCACGTTCCCGCCAATCCGGCCCGTGCCGCCGAGGACAGCCCCCGGGCCGACGGTTACCGCCCCGCTACCAGTGCCGGAGCCCGTGCTGTTGCTCACCAGCAGCGTGCCTTCGCTGACCGTCGTGGCGCCCGTATAGGTGTTGTCGCCCCTGAGTTCGAGGATACCCGCCCCGGTTTTGGTCAACGTGCTCGCCTGATCGGAATAGTTGATGATTCGCGAAAGGACGAGCAGATCGGTCCCTTCGGCCACCTCGGGCACGTGGAAGATGCCCCCCGGGTTGCGCAACGAAACCGTCGTAGCGCTGATGGTCGACATGGCGGTTCCGCCCACGGTCACTCCGGAATTCAGGACAAAGTTGCCATAGCCTCCATCGTTGGCCGGCCCGGCCGGGCCGTTGATGGACGTTAGCATCCCGCCGTGAAGCGTGAGCAGGCCGAGGTTGTGGGCGTTGTTGGCCGTGTTGTCGGCCGTAAGCACGCCGCCGGCTTCGATCGTAACCGGAAGATACGTAAGCCCCAGCGCGTTGTAGGTGTTGTTGGTCAATCGTACCGTACCGGCATTGATGACCACCGGGCCGGTTCCCAGACCGCTCTGGTCGTTATGTCCCCGGGCGACTTCCAGTACGCCGGCATTGACCGTGGTGCCGCCCGTATACGTGCTGGCGCCGGGGCCGGCAAGCACCTGCGTGCCACCCCCCGTTTTTACCAGGCTCACGCTGCCGGCGCCGTCGGTAATGGAACCGCTGAACGTGGCGCTGCCCGAATCGGCGGCCAACGTCAAGACAACTGGTGTGCCGTACGAGCTATTGGTTACCGTGCCGCCCCCCCCGTCGTAATCGGCCAGAGACGCCACGGTTTGGTCGCTGCCATTGAGGTCGAACGTGCCCGCCGCGCCAATCTGAAGGACCGTGGAGGCGGGCAGATTGCCCGGACCATAGCCGGCGGGCGTTTCCCCGAGCCACTTGCTCAGCAGGTACGCCTCGACGGCCCGCCGATCGACGTCGCTGAGCGGGCTGGAGTAGACCAGAATTTCGCCGATGTCGGCCGCCAGAAACCGCCCCCCGATCGATCGATCCGTGCCGATGTTGTGAATCGGCACGTTCGCGCCCGCCACGACGCTCACCACACGGTAGTCGGTCAGGCTGAGCGCCGCCGAGACGGGATCGAACGCGGTTCCGTCGAGGTACCACTGGCCGGGGGTCGAGCCGGTCGTGCGCAACCCGGGCGCGCTGAACGTGTTCTCGACGTACCCGTTCCCGCCGGGGGCCACGCCCATGTAGTTGCCGCCCTCACCGGTGTTCCTGCCGAAGAACGGAGTGTACTGATTGGGGTGAGCCGTCGGCTTGAACACCATGAACAGGGTGCGGGCGTCGCCGATATCGCTCTGCAGGTTGAAGAAGCTGTTCCCGTCCTTGTTCGCGGCGTTGGTGTTCACGTAGGGCAGGTCGTTCGGCCCGCCGCCGGAAGTATCGTAGGTGATCGTGCCCGGATTGACGCCCGTGAGTTGGTTCGTTCCCACCTTGCTTTCCCACGCCGTCACGTTGTTGCCCGAACGCGTGAGGGTGTCGGCGTCGGTGGCGTCGAACCACGCGGTGCTGCCGGGCACGGGGCTGGTGGGCACCGCCGGGTTGCTCAGCCGGAGGGTGCCCTCGGCAATGACCGTGGCCCCGTCGTAGCTCGTCTGCTTCACGAGCAAGGTGCCGCCGCCCTGCTTGATCAGGCCGCCGGGGCCGCCCACCCCACCTTCCAGGCTGAGCATATTGCCGCCGGCAACCCGGACCGTGGTGGGGTCGTTCAGCGCCACGGGCGCCGTGATCCTGTGGTTGCCGCTTTCCGCAACGATGGCCGCGGTCCCTGCCGAGCCTTGCAGGGTGAGCGTGCCCGGGCCGCCGACGGTGTAAGCGTGCGGGTTGTCGAAGTGCACCGTTCCCACGGTCACCGGGCTGTCGACCGTGACGGTGCGGGGCATGGTGATGATACTGCTGAACTCGGCGGTCGCGCCGGGGGCGTTCGGCACGCCGCCCACCCAGTTGGCCGGGTTCGACCAGGCGCCGCCGGCATCGGCGTTCCATCGCGGCGGTCCGGTATACGGCGCCTCGCTCAATGCGAAGTCGGTCAGCACGAAGTTCCGGTTGCTTGCCCGACCGGGGCCGGGCGTTTGCGGCTGCGCGGGCTCGTGGAACGTTTCCAGGCGGACGCCCGTGATACCCGTCAGGTGAGTCAGGGCCGTGATCGTGTAGGTGTCGGTGGCGGGATTGGTGCCCGTCACGACGATGGTGCCGTCGGCCGAACGGGCAAGTGCTGCGCCACCGGCGGACCCCATGCCGACCGGCAGCAACAGGGTCCAATCGGCCATCACGTTGCCGCCGTTGGCCAGCCCGTCGGCGAACGTATCGCGGGGGTCGGTGGTCACGGAAAGTCGGAACCGGCCCAAGTTGTGTTGACCATAGATGGTCTGGTGATCGAGGAGGAACGCCAGTTCCGTGCCGCCGGCATAGCCGACATCGACCGACGTTTCGAACGCGGCGGTGTAGGGCTGGGTACCCACCGCCCAGCCGGTGCCCGAGTTCCCATCAAGGGCATCCCAGACGGGAAACCCGTTTTGCGAACCGGTGGCGGTCGCGTTCTGCAGAGGAACGGGTGCGGCCCATGCGGGCGAGCCGACGGCTGCCCACAGCAACACGACCAGCGACGAACGGCGCCAAGTGCTCATTGGAGCGTCTCCCGAAAAGGTCGGCCGGCAAAGGTTCGGCCTTTGCGCTTCTGCGCCGCAGTGGCGGGTAGCGCGAGATGGTCCGGTTACCGAGATCTTTGCACGGCAATGTGCAGGCTTCTACTATGACCAAATGTTTCCGGATTGTCAAGCACCCGCCCCCGGTGTCCGCCGGCCGTCGCACGCAACCACCCATTGGGGGCACCCGACGTGGTGCCTGCTGCTTATTCCGGCCAGCGCACTCACTCGTCCGAGCCCCCCGCGCGATCGACCACCCAGCGTTCGAGGTTGCGGGTCTGGGGGTCGAACGCCGCGCCCACCAGCAGCAGCTCGCGGCCGTCGGCGGTGTATTTCTCGTGGTAGCGGCGCTCGTGAATCTGCGCCAGGGCGTCCTCCGCCGTGCCCTGGAGCTTGAACTCGAACACGTAGATGCGGACGGGGGTCTTCACCACGGCGTCGATCCGCCCCGCCTCGGTCCGCACCTCGCAGTCGACGTCCAACCCGATGATGCGGAACACCAGGTAGAAGACCGTCTGGTAGTAGCGCTCGTTGCTCACCTGGATGTTCCAGTTCCTCTTGCGTGTAACCGAGCATCTCGGCGTAGCGGGCGTCCATGGTCAGGTCGACCAGGTTATTCAGGTCGGAAAAAACCGATACCCGGCTGAATTTGCTCACGCCGGTGAGGAAGGCAAACCGCCCTGTTCCCACAAGCGGCGGCTCGGTAGAATAAGCGGCTGTTGGTTTCCCTTTTGAGGTTGCAAGTTTATGCAGGGCAGTATGTTACGTTATTTCACCGCGGGCGAGTCGCACGGCCGGGCCATGCTCGCGCTGGTGGATGGATTCCCCGCCGGGGTGCGGGTGGACGTGGAGGCCATCAACGCCGAACTCCGCCGGCGGCAGGGGGGGTATGGACGCGGCGGGCGGCAGCGGCTCGAAGACGACGCGGTCGAGGTCCTCTCGGGCATGTGGCGCGGCACGACGCTCGGGAGCCCCATCGCCCTGCTGGTGCCCAATCGCGACTACAAGATCGAACGCATGGAGGACCTCGACCGGCCGCGGCCCGGCCACGGCGATCTGAGCGGCTCGATCAAGTACCTCACCGCGGTGCGGGCGATCCTCGAACGGGCCAGCGCCCGCGAAACGGCCGCCCGCGTCGCCGCCGGCGCCCTGGCCGGGCAGCTCCTGACCGAGTTCGGCATCCGGGCGTTCGGGTACGTCGTGCAGGTGGGTCCCATCGAGGTGCCGCCGAAGTCCGGCACCCTGGCCGAGCAGATCGAGCGGCGCGGCCGGAGCGAATTGTACACCCTCGACCCCCACCGCGACGCCGAACTGAAGGCGGCCATCGACGAGGCCGGCCAGCGGGGCGACACGCTGGGGGGGATTGTCGAGATCCGCGTCGAGGGCGTGCCCTTCGGGCTGGGTACCCACGCCCAGTGGGACCGCAAGCTCGATGGCCGGCTCGCGCAGGCCGTCATGGCCGTCCAGGCGATGAAGGGCTGCGAGATCGGGCTGGGGTTCGAGGGCGCCAAACGCCCGGGCTCGGAGGTCCACGACCCCATCCGGTTCGACCCGGCGGAGCAGGACACGCGCACACTCGGTTTTACCCGGCCGACCAACCACGCCGGCGGGCTGGAGGGGGGCATGACCAATGCCCAGCCGATCGTGCTGCGCGTGGCGAAGAAGCCCATCGCCACCCTCTCCCGGCCCCTGGAGTCGATCAACCTCCGAACGAAACAGCCCGAGGAGGCCTCTTACGAGCGAAGCGACGTGTGCGCTATCGCGGCGGCAAGCTGCATTCTGGAGAATGTCGTGGCGTTTGCCGTGGCCGAGGCGTTGGTCGAGAAGTTCGGCGGCGACAGCCTCGAGGAGATGAAGGCCCGGTACGAACTGTTCCACGAACTGGCACGGCGGCATTGATACGGTTAGTCGACTCGGGGAGCCGTACGACCGAGACGGAGAACGACAAGGATGTTTCCGCTTCACGACCGAACCCGGCGAAGGGTCGCCCTGGCGGTCTTCGGCTCGCTGTGCGTGTTGCCGACGGTGCTGATTCTGCTCTGGGGGCTCATCCGGCACACGCCCTGGCACACGGCGGCCGAGATCCGGCGGCTGGAAAGCGTTTTGGGGCTGCGCGTCCGGGTAGCTCGGGCGCGGAATACGGCGCCGGGGGTGTGGCGATACGAGGGGTTTTCGCTGTACGACCCCGAAACCGGCCGGCGCCTGTTCTCCTGCGAGAAACTCGACGCCCGCTATTCGAGGCATGGCGCCGCCGCGCCGGCCACCCTCGTGCTCCGCGCCCGCGGCCCGGTTGCCCACGAACCGGCCGCGGCCGCACTGTACCAGCTTCTTTCGCGGGCGATGCAGGGGCAGATGGGGCCCGCGCCGCTCGATGTGCAGTGGACGGCCGACGAACTCGCCTTGGGCACGGGCGAAGCGGCCGTTCACCTTGCCGGGCTTTCCGGCGGTACGCAATCGCACCCGGGCGGCGTCAGGGCACACCTGCGGTTCCACCCGGCCGGCGGTAGCGAGGCCGAGCCGGCACACGTCGAACTTTATCGAAACCGCCAGGTGACCCCGGCCGTGCTGCAACTGAAACTGCACACCGGGGCCGTCCCCCTGCCGTGCCGGCTGCTGGCCGCCGGCTTGCCGGCGTTCGAACCGCTCGGGCCCGATAGCCGGTTCCTCGGTTATCTGCAGGCCGACCAGACGCCGCACGGGTGGCGGGGCGACCTGACCGGGCAGTTCTCCAACGTCGACCTCGGCCGGTTGGTCCGGGAGCCGTTCGCCCGGCACCTGACCGGCGAGGGCGCGGTGACCATCGAGCGCGCCCGCTTCGACGCAGGCCGCCTGTTGGAGGCCCGGGGCACGGTGGCGGCCGGGCCGGGAACCATCGAGCGCCGGTTGCTCGACGCCGCGGTCGAGCAGATGGGGCTGACCCGTAGCGGCCTGCCGGGGTTCGACGATCCGGTCTCCTACCGGCAGCTTGCGGCCGGCTGGCGCATCGACCCCGGCGGCCTGCACGTCGAGGGACGATGCCCCGCGGCCGGCCCGGGAACGCTGCTGGTTGGGGCGGGGTCGTGGCAGGTGGGCGAGCCGGTCGTCCAGCCGCTGCCGGTGGCGGCCGTGGTGCGCGCGCTCGCACCCCATGGACCGGCCGAAGTGCCCGCCACGGCCGAGGCCGCCTGGCTCCTGCGGCGGCTTCCCTTGCCCGGACCGCCCCCGGACGCATGGGAGCGACGCACCACCGAACGCCTGCGGTGACGCGTGCGGGGTCTGTTGGAGTTCACGCTTCAGCGTGCGGGGCCGTCGGCCATGCCTGATCCACACGCTGAAGCGTGAACTCCAACCATCCGCTGCAAGCCCGTTGCTACACCCGGCCCACCGCGCACGAATGGTGCCGGCGCGAGGGTTACGGCGCCGCGGGGAACCGGTAGCTGAGCACGCGCGGCCCGGTCAACTCCTCGGCGCGCAGCCAGAGGATTTGGCCCACCAGTTCGGCGCCGTCGGCGATGCGGTACACTTGCTCATCATGCCCTCCGGTCAGATGGATCACTTGACTCATCAGGCGGGGCCTGCCGGGAATGAACAATTGGCAGCGAAAGCTCACCGGCCCGTCCGACTCGTTGACCAGCCGTTGCACGACTTCCAGTTCGCCGCGGCCGTTCATTCGGGTTTCGATTTCCACGTAGACGAGGCCCAGCCCGACGTCGACATGGCGATACACGCTGAACTGCCGGCGGGATGCCCCCTCGACGTCGAAGTCGATCCGCAGCGGATGCCGTCCGGTGGTGGCGTCCAACGGCAGCGTGATGGTGAAGGGCTGTTCGATCGGTTCGTCCTCGGCCAGCCGGAACGTTACGCGGGACGGCTCGACCGCCCAACCGTCCGGGGCGACGATCGTGGCCTCGCCGGCGATGCCGCGCTCCGACGTGTTCCGGAAGCGAAGCGAATTCCCATGTGAAACGCCGAACACACTGGGCATTCGCTCGTGCGCGAGGCGGCAGTCGAGCCGCCAGCGGGCGACCGCCGGATCGAGGCCGGTGAGGAACTGCGGGATCCGATCCACGTCGACCACCTGGCGATGCCCCTCGGTGCGCGGCACGGTTTCGCGCCCCCACAGATCGACCAGCCGGACGTTCCGACCGAGGTGCACGGTTTCCGTCGTCGGAACCGGGTTCCACACGACCATGACGGCGTCGCGCTGCCGGGCGAACACGTGGTTCGGGCTGCCGCCGGGCAGGTCGACGCTGCCCAGGTGAGCGGCGCCGCCCAGCGACCGCGCCGCCACGCGCCAGGCAAACAGCAGCTCGCCCGGCGTGCCGTCGGCGTGCATCAGGCCGTGCTCATCGTCGAACGGCTCGGGGCAGAAGACGGCCTCGGCACCGTGAATCTTGGCAGCCATCATTCGCCTCACCAGGTCCGCAGCGCGGACCTCGGTCGAGTAGTGGGCCGCCGGCAGCGGCTGCAAGGCCACCCAGCGGGCAACGCCGGCGCGCTGGGACGCTTGCAGATAGGCGGCCAGCTCCCGGTCGGTGAGGACCGGGGCCGCCGATAGCGTGAGGAACCGCCACGGCGGGGGAGCGTTTCCGGCGCCGGGCCACTCGTGCGTCCAGTCCCACCCTACCCCCAGGTGCACGTCCTGGCCAATCCGGTCGAGTTCCTGTTTGACCCGCCACGCCTTGGCGGCAGGGCGGGTGGAATGGACGAAACTGGTGTCGAGGTCGCGCCCAAGCTGCCAGCGGCCGACGCGCGTGGCCAATCGGGTCATGACCGGTTCGAGGTGTGGATACCAGACCTCCGGGTCGGGCGCGAAGACGGCCGCCGCGCCCTCGCGGTCCAGGCCGCCGTATCGGCTCCGAAGCGCCTGCGGCGGCTCGTCGAGCATGCCCACCAACTCGATGTCCGCCGTGCTGAGCCAATCGATGAAGCCGACCCTTCGTTCCACTTCTTGCGGGCTGCGCTCCTCGCCGAACCATAGCGGGTACTTCACGCGGCCGATGCCTGCCTGGCCGACGAGCCGGGCCAGCAGGGGGAGCGGCAGTGCGTCGCCGCCGCCGGGCAGCGTCCAACCGAACTCGCTGCCGGGCGCCGGGTCGTGGGAGTCGATGACGGCCAGGTTCAGCCGGCGGCGGAAGACGAACCCCGACTCGCCCCGCATGGCCGCTTCCACGCGGTAGAAACCGGGGCCGGGAACGTCCAGGCGCCAGCGGCCTTCGCCCACCAGGCCGGCCGGCCCTTCGGCAAACGCATCGAGCGAGAGGGTCGCGGGGGTCTCGGCGGTTCGGACGTCGAACGGCTGCTCGTGGCGGGCGATCTCGTTGCCCAGCGCGTCGGACAGGTGGAAGGTGACCGTCGGCCTCGGCTGCGAGAAGCCCGACGCCTCGCACACGACCTCCACCTCGCGCGAGTCGAACAGCAGGTTGTGCGGCGCGCCGGTGGTCAAGCTCATGCGGGGCACGCGGGCCAGCCAAATATCGTCGAACATCGCCGAGCCGCGAAGGTCCTCCCGATCGCCCGGTTCCACGTGCAGTGCGATGACGGCAAAGCGGGCGGCTTCGCTTTCCGCGGCGATCGGGCCGATGCGCACCTTGCGCCAACCCCCGGTCTGCCGGTGCGGCTCCGAAGCCACCGTTTCGAGCCGGCGCCGCTGCTCGTCGAGGAAGGTGATCGAGAGCAAGGCGCTGCTGTGTTCAAGGCCCTCGGTGCGCACGTAGCCCTCCAGGACGTAGCTGAACAGCGGCCCGACCGGAATGGGCGGGCTGTAGGCGGTGGCCGCGCCGCCGTCCATGTCGAACCGGAGGCACCGGTTGCCCGCCGGCGACGGCTCCTCGCTGATGCCGATGCCGACGTAATGCGGGTACCCCGGCCCGCGGCGCCGGGTCCATTGATCGGGCCAGCCGTCGTAGTTGGTATCCCAGGTTGCATCGAAGGTGCAATGGAACACCTCGATTCCCTCGGGGAAACGCACCTCCAGCGGCGCTTCAGCGCCCGTGGCAAGCAGAATCAGCGGCAGGATCCATTCCATGGCAAAAGGTTGCGGTGGGCAATCGGGGGTTGGTGGATGCCTTTATTCTGTCCAGCGGTGCCATTGGGCCCGCTGCTGCTCGTCGAGCACCTCCAGCGCTTCCCGGCGCGCGGCGTCGAGCACGGTCTGCCGCTCGGCGGTATGCCATGCCCGGTCGAAGCGGTGCGCCCGGCCGCTCAACTCGGCAAGCGCCGCCTTGGCCGTCTCGACCACGCGGGCAATCTGCTGCTGTTGCTCGTGCGTGAGGCGGAAATGGTGGACGACTTCGGGCAATTCGAAGACGGCCGCCCCCGGAGCACCGCGCAGCAGGCGCCGCCACTCGTCGCCGTG
>SKJM01000627.1 GCA_007122045.1 Planctomycetales bacterium
ACACGCTGCTCGCATGGCAGTACGAACAGACCATCGACCTTCCCGCGGCCGACTCGCGGCACGACCTTGCCGTACCCGCCTCGGCCGCCACCGGAATTGAACCCATGCCGGAGCCGCCGTAAAAACCCCATCAGCCGCCACGCGCTAGCGTCCGGTTGCGTGGTGTTGCATTTGACCATCATGTTCACGCCAACCCCATCAGCCGCGACGCGCTAGCGTCCGGTTGCGTGGTGTTGCGTGGTGCTGCGTGGTGTTGCATTTGACCGCTCCAAACCTGATTTCGCGACGCGCCATACCGTTCGGAGTTCACGCAACCCACCGCCCCTGCGGCGGTGGAGCGCATGATTGACCACTACCCTAGTAACACTCCCCGGAGAACCATCATGCAAAACCCTCACCTCGGAAGACGGCAATTCTTACAACACTCGGCGCTCGGCGTGGCCGGCGCCGCGGCGGCGGCCGGTACGGCGTTGGGAGCCGACCCCGCCGCACAGCCTGCCGGCGAAGCAAAGACGAGCCCGGACGTGTCGACCAAGGTCGAAGTGCTGGTCGTCGGCGGCGGCACGGCGGGCACCATCGCGGCCATTCAGGCGGCCAGGGCAGGGGCGAAGACCATCGTCATCGAACGGGGAGCCCAGCTTGGCGGCACGATGACCACCGGCGGCGTCGCGTTCCCCGGCCTTTTTGACGCCTGGGGCAAGCAGATCATCGCCGGCATCGG
Source organism: Planctomycetales bacterium (assembly GCA_007122045.1). Lineage (GTDB taxonomy): Bacteria > Planctomycetota > Planctomycetia > Pirellulales > Thermoguttaceae > PWXP01. The sequence goes on from SKJM01000627.1 coordinate 722, forward strand.
CTGGGAACTGGTCCAAGAGAGCGTCGAACTCGATGGCGGGAGTCTTCCCGACTTTTCCCAGGTGCCCCAGCGGCATTGGCACAACCAGGTGCGGATCAACGAGTTTCTGTATGCCATCCTCGCCGAGGAGAAGTGTGAACAGGCAGGCGCGCAGATTGCCTACTACGAGTTTCCGCACGCCATCGCCGAAACCGACGAGGGTTGGCAGGTCGATTGCGTCGGGTTCGGAACCCGGCGGCGGGTGCTCTGTCGGCAAATCATCGACTGTACGGGCGGCGCGGAGGTGGTCGGCATGTTGAATCTGCCGCGATTTCGCGAAGAGGAAACCCAGCCCGGCTCGATGCTGTTCCAGTTGGGCACGGCCAATAATCCCGGGCGCGATCACCGCGCCCCGCTCCAACGGCATGGCCACCGGCATTACGTCCACGGGGCCGATTCCTCGAACTCCCGCACGGTGACGGCGGCCAACTTGAGCGGACGCAAGACCGTTCTCGAAATGGTCCGAAAAGAGAAGACGCGACTGATGCACTTGCAGCCCGAGGCGAGCTTCCGCGAGAGCTATCGCATTGTCGGCGAAACGATCATCACCGTGGACGACTACCGATCGGGTCGGCTGTTCGACGACGCCGTGTGCAACGCCTTCTATCCGATCGACCTCCATACCGCCACCGGCGTCCGACCGGAACCGATTCCGCGCGGCACCGTGCCGACCGTCCCGCTGCGTGCCCTGATCCCGAAGGACAGCCGGAACCTCCTGGTTGCCGGGCGCTGCGTTTCCAGCGACCGGCTGGCCAATTCCGCGCTGCGGGTGCAGGCGTCGTGCATGGCGATGGGCCAGGCGGCGGGCGTGGCCGCCGCGTTGGCCGTGGCGAAGAACACCACCCCGCTGGACGTGCCCCTGAACGAGATCCGCGAAACGCTTCGCCGGCACGGAGCGATCCTGCCCGGGACCGGGTGAATCCAAGTCGGGGTCCGGCTCGCACTGTCTACAGCAAGACTTTCGGCGCGGCTCGACAAACATCAGGAACTCGGGGCCAATAAGCGGGACACGATACGCATACTGGCAAGCTGGGCAATTTGCGGCAGGATGCCGGAACGGCTACACTGGCAAGTGCTCCCCCCTTGACTCTGCATTTCCTCTCACATGGCTGCCGGGGTGTTCCTGGCGGCCTTCACCCTGGGTACGGGGATGATCTTCGGCGGCAGCCTCTGGGGCGAGGCCGACCCGGATGGGGGTGGCGAAGGGGGGTGGTGGATCCCGCTGGGCTTCTTTCTCCTCGGGTGGGGCATTCTGGTGGCCGCCGTGGCGCTGTACCTGCGCCCAGGCCGAGGGCGACAGCCCGCTGCAACTGGCGCGGTACGACTTCTTTCCCACCGTCGAAGGAGGCTGGGCCGTCTCCGAGTTCAATGAGGACGTGCCGGGCGGCTTCAACGAGGCGGTGGCGGCGGCCGAAGTGCTGGGCCCCTTTCAGAACGGTTTGCCGCTGGGTGACGAGTTCGCCCGCGCCTTCTGCCAGGCCCTCCCCGCCGAAGGGACCGTGGCCCTGATGTACGCCACCGGCTATTCCGAGGATCTGCAGCACATGCTGATCCTGGAATCGCTGCTCCGCGCGCGGGGGCAGAACGCCGTGCTCTGCGCGCCCAGCCACCTGGCCGTGCGCCGGGCCGGGCCCGTGGTGGGCCGCGAGCCGATCGCGGCCGTGGTGCGGTTTTACCCTGGTGAGTGGTTCCGATACCTGGACAACCACCGGCCCTGGAAGCGTCTCCTGCCGCAAATGCCGATGATGAATCCGCTGAGCCGCCTGATCTCGCAGAGCAAGCGGGTATTTGCCCTGTGGAACGAGCCCGCGCTGGTGCCCGACGACGATCGGGCCCTGTTCGCCGCGGTCACGCCGCATACGGAATACTTCGCTGAGCGGCACGTCGAGGCCTTGCGGGCGGAGCCATCGGCGTGGGTCGTCAAGGAGTGCTTTGGACGGATGGGCGACGCGGTGGCGATGGGATCGCTGGTGAAGGAGTCGGAATGGGAGGAGGCGATCCGCGCTGCTTTGAAGCAGCCCGACCAGTTCATCGTGCAGCGGTGTTTCCGGGTGAGCCCGCTGGAATTCGCCCAGGGTCCGCTCTATCCGGCCATCGGCGCGTTTCTGATCAACGGCCGCTTCGCCGGGTACTACAGCCGGGTGGCGGCCCTCCCCTTCCTGACACACGAGGCGAGTTATGTCCCAACCGTGGTCGAAGCTGCGTGATGTTCTCGCGGGACTCGGCAGGATCCGCCTGCCGCTGTGGTCGAGCCGTACGATCGTGGAGGTGGGCGATCGTCGCGCGGCGGATGCCACCGGCGGCACGGAATGGACGCGGTTTCACTCGGCGGAAGCGCTGTTCGACGCCTGGAGCCCGCCGCCGGAGAGCCCCTGGGAGCCATTCCACTGCGTAACCCTCTTCGCAGCCCTCGACCGCATCTCGCGCACGGCCGTCGGCTCGGCGCCGAAAAAATGGTTCACGGGGCGAGTTGCTCGGCCGTTTCCGGCGCCGGCATGGGTGGACCGCAGCGTGTGGGCCTTCCTCGACCTGCCGGGCTCCCAGAGTGTGGCTGCGGCAGCCTGGCTCAGTGCGGCGGCGTCGTACCAGACCGTATGCACGTTCGACAACTGGCCGCACCCCCAGGGGCTGATGCACCCCGAGCGGGTGCTGGCGGCCCTGCTCCGCTATGCGCCCATCGTCGCCGCGGCGCGGGGGCGGCTCCAGGCCGCCTCGCCCCCTGCCTGGGTCTGTGATCGTGACCGGCTGGGAACCCGCTCCGGCCGACCCAACGAGTTCGACAACCGATACTTCCTCGACGACTCGATCCTGCCCGGCCCCGAACTGCTGCGTGCGGCCGGCATCGGCACGCTGGTCTACGTGGCCGAGCATCCCTCGCAGGAAGAGACCGCCGACCTCTCGGCATACTTCCGGCTCCTCGAGCAGCGGGGGTTCCAGCTCCTCCGCGCCGGCATCGACGACGACGCCACCTGGCAGCATCCCCAGCCCTTCCGGCCACTGCAGAAGCCCTTCCGGCAGACGGGGTTCATGCGTTCCAGCGCAGGCGGTTTCGGTGCCCCAATCCCGGAACCTTCTTCCAGCTCGGGTTGAACGGCAAACCGGATTCACGGCTCGAGCGATGTTTTCATTCCTCCGGCGGGGCCAGCAGAACGCCGCCGGTCCAGTTGCCCTGGGGAAGCTCGACCTGCTCGCCCGCCCGAACCGCGCGGCGGAACACCTCCATCCGCGTGCGGCCGCCGTCGGTGTAGCCGAACGTCAACTCCGGCTCCGGCGCCCAGCCGCGGGTGTCGATGGTCGGTTGGCAGGTGGCGGTGGCCAGGTACAGGACCGTATCGCGCTTGACCGTCGCGCGCACCCGCGGGTTCGCGCCGCCGGCGGTTTGCGTGTACCGCCAGCCTGCGAGCTTCTCCGGCACGTCCTCCCAAATGTACTTCCGGTTGGCGAACGACACGGCGCCGTTGCGCAGCGTTTCCACCGTGAAGCCGCGCCCTTCGACCACGACCGCACCCAGGTCGGCCTTGGCCGGGCGGCCGGGCCCGATGTCGTCGGGATGGACCACCGAGTCGGCCAGGGTCAACTCGCGGACGTTCTCGAACCGGTGGAAGGTCAGGTAGTTGGCGTCGTGCCCCCGGCGCGCCCCGCCGATGCCGTCGTCGTACGCGGTGCGAATGGCCGCCGCGATGTCGTCGCCGTCGAACACCCAGTCGGGGTACTGGAAGGCGTGGTAAACCACGTCGGGATGATGCAGCAGGATGCACCGCTTTTCCCACGTCATCAGGTCCTCCGACCGCAGCAGGGCCAGCGTGTTGCGCACCGAGCCGGCGTTCAGTTCGGTGTGCCCCATCACCGGGTTGGTGAGCGCCCAGTAGGCCTTGGATTTCGGATCGTAGCGGATGGTGAACTTCTTGGCGGCGCCGGGCAGGTCGATGAAGCCGGTTCCGGTGTCGAACGTGGCCGTTTGGCCGTCGTCGCTGACGCGCACCAGCGCGGCCTTGCCGGCAATGCGGCTGGGCCCCTCCACGTTCACGCGCAGGATGTTCACGATGCGGCCGTCCGGGTCCACCACGGCGTTGCCCTCCAACCGGCCGCGGAACTGGCCGCCCAGCCAATCGGGATCGCGGGAAATGGCGTTCGACGAGGTCCAGTTCGAGGCCGCCAGCAGGTCGGCGTCAGCCGGGGCCGACATCATGAACGCGCGGAACGAGTGGCCCCACCCGCCGCCCGTCTTCTCGTCTTCCATCGCCCGCCAAATGCGGCCGTTGTGAATCACCACAGGCATGGGCGCGGTATGGTAGGAGATGTCGGGGAACAGCAGGCCGGTGTTTTCATCCTCGGCCGTGGTCCAGGTGCGGCCGCCGTCGGTCGAGCGGCGGATGACGCAATGCCCCCGGGTGTGGCCCGCGCTGGTGCCCATCATGTACACCGCGCCGCGGTGGTGGAAGATATTGGCCCAGAACAGCCCATCGACCCGCGCCAGGTGCTCCCACGAGCGGCCGCGGTCGGTCGAGCGGTACACGTGGCTTACGGCGCTGCTGCGTTCCGTGCTGCGCGGGCCGAACTCGTCGTGCTTGGCCAGGTAGGTTCCGTCGGGCAGGATGACAATACCGGGCGACCCGATATAGATGCCCGACGCCTGCGGCGAGTGCGCCACCACCACGCCCGGCACCCGGCTGTGGTCGGGCTGGGGAGTGGCGGCCACGGGGGACTGTCCCGATTTTCGCGGCGGAGTGGATCTTCCTTCCCGGACACGCTCATTCGTCGCGAAAATGGGACTGTCCCCTTCGGCCACGGCGGCGACCGCGAATGCGAAGGAAAAACCGGCCGAACACGCGATGGCCAAAGTGACGGGGATGGATCGTTTCATGGGTTCTCTCCTGAGCATCGAGGGTAGTAAACTAAGGCTGCTGGATTACGTGCTATCGGGGACCTGGACTTCCGTGGCGAGGATGTGGGGTTCGTACAACGAGGTCTTCGTTCACTCCTCCGGCGGTACGAGCAGCAGGCCGCCGGTCCAGTTGCCCTCGGGAATCGCTACGCGCTCGCCCGCCCGAACCGCGCGCCGGAACACTTGCAGCGGGGTGCGCGCGTGGTCGGTATAGCGGAACGCAAGGTCCGGCTCCGGGGTCCAGCCGCTTGTGTCGATGCCCTCGAGGTGGTCGGCCGTGGCCATGTAAAGGATCGTGTCGCGGGCGGCCGTGGCGTGCAGGCCCGCCGCCACGCCACCGAGGGTCTGTGTGTAGCGCCAGCCTCGCAGCCTTTCCGGCACCTGCTCCCACACGTAGGTCCGGTTGCCGAACGCCTCGCCGCCGTTGCGGAGCATACGCACGGCGAACATCCGCCCCTCGACCGTCGCGGCGCCCACTTCCACTTTCCCGGGACCCGCCGGCCGAAGCGATTCGGGATCGACGGCCGAGTCGGCCAGGGTCAACTTGCGGAAGTTCTCGAAGCGGTGGAAGGTCAGGTAGTTCGCGTCGTGCGCGTTGCGGGCCCCGCCGATGCCGTCGTCGTACGCCGTGCGGATGGCGGCAACCATGTCGTCGCCGTCGAAGACCCAGTCGGGATACTGGAGGCCGTGGTGCACCACGTCGGGGTGATGCAACAGGATGCAGCGCATTTCCCACTCGATCAGGTCCTCCGATCGCATCAGGGCCAGCGTGTTGCGCACCAGGTTCGCGTTTCGGTCGGTGTGCTTCATCACGGGGTTGGTGAGCGTCCAGTAGGCCTTCGACTGCGGGTCGTAGCGGATGGTGAACTTCTTGGCGGCGCCGGGCAGGTCGATAAAGCCGGTTTCGGCGTCGAACGTGGCCGTTTGGCTGTCGTCGCTGATGCGCACCAGCGCGGCCTTGCCGGCCATACGGCTGGGCCCCTCGACGTTCACGCGCAGGATGTTCACCACCCGGCCCGCGGGGTCGAGCACGGCGTTGCCCTCGAGCCATCCGAGGAATTGGCCGTCGAGCCAGGCCGAGTCGCGGGGGACGGCGTTGGAGAAGGTCCAGCTTTCGGCTTCGAGCAAATCGGCGTCGACCGGGGCCGACATCATCATGGCGCGGTAGCGCGCGCCCCACTGGGTTCCGCCCCCGGCATCCTCGAACGCCCTCCACAACCGTCCGTTGTGGATGAGCATCGGCATGGGCGCGGTGTGGTACGGCCCCGATTCGGTCAGGCGGCCGGAGCGGGCATCGTCGGCGCCGGTCCAGGCGCGCCCGCCGTCGTCGCTACGGCGGATGACGATCCGACCGTGGTTCGCGTCGGTTCCCATCATGTACACTGCGCCGCGGTGGTGGAAGATGTTGGCCCAGAACAGGCCGTCGACTTCCGCAACGTGCTCCCACGACCGGCCGCGGTCGGCCGAGCGGTACACGCGGGTCACGGCGCTTCGGCGTTCGACGCTGCCCGGGCCGAACTCGTCGTGCTTGGCCAGGTAGGTTCCCTCCGGCAGGATGACGATGCCCGGCGAACCGATGTAGATACCCGACGCCTGCGGCGAGTGCGCCACCACCACGCCGGGCACGCCGCTGTGGTCGGGCTGGGGAGCGGCATCCACGGGGGCGACGGCAAGCACGAACGAAACGGCCACCAGACAGGCAACGGCGAGAGCGATCTTGACGGAGCGATTCATGGATTTTTCTCCTGAGCATCGAGCATAGCGGACTGGGGCGGTTAAGGCCAGCGACAGATTGGAATCCACCTGTAGGTTGGGCATTCCTGCCCGTCGAACCGCGAGACGGACAGGAATGTCCATCCTACGGGCGTGGTAAGATCGTTTCCGCACGGTTTCCTATTCGAGGACTTCGACAGTGGCACGCGCCGAGGTGGCGGTGCCGGATACGGCGATGCGCAGCTTGCTGTTTCCGGCAGGAAGGCTGACGTTCCAGCTCGATGTCCGGATCTCTCTTCAACTCGGACCGGCCGATACGCGATACTCCCGTTCGATCACCCCGGCCAGACTCGGGCCTCGCCAATACGGCTCGATCCAGCGCAGCGACTGGTCCTTCCAGTTCGGCCCCGGGCGCCGCCAGTGCCCGCGGACCATGAATCGGTGCATGAGCGTGCGGCCGCTGGGCCCGCGGGCCACCTGTTGCAGCTTCTGCACGTGCGAGATATTGATCTTGCCGGGCAGATAATAGACCGAATCGCTGGGAAGACAGGCCGCCGGCTCGGGGCGGTTGGGTTGCTGCGACCGGTCGACACGATACTGCTCGATCTGGACACCCGCACTGGTCGTGTACAGCGTGACATTGATGGCCGCGTCGAGCAGCGGCCGGAACAAGCCGGCCGCAGGCGTCTGCGCGCGTGCCAGCGCGTCGGCGACCGTCTTTTCCAGGGTCCCGTTCGGATCGACGTGCAGTTCCCAACGCATCAGATGCGGCGGCCGGCCCGCCAAGGCATCGAAGGTGAGGCCCACCTGGACGCGCGAGCCGCCCGGCGCAGGTTCCATGACGTACGCGCACAGGACGGCGAGCATTTGCCCGCGCAGCGGGCAATCGCCGGCGCCCGCCAGCGCGCGTTCCGCAACGCCCAACGTGTGGCGATCGGTGTAGACCAGGACGTAACTCGGAAACGGGAGGCGGAACAGGCGGCTCTCGGCGTCGACCTTCGTGTTGGCCAACATCCAAGCCAGCGAATCATCGACCCAGAACGTCTTGCGCCGCCCGATTTCGTAGTTGCATCCTTGAGCAATTCGACCAGGCGCGGCCTCAGCGCGGGCGACCGGGCCGCGATACGCGGCGTCTGCTGGTCGAGGGCCGGAATGTGGTCGTCGAGCCAGTGGTGACTGTGTTTGGCCATGTACTCCTGGAACAACTGGTCCTGGATTTCCGGAGGGATTTCGTCCTCGTCGCTCGGCGGCGGCTCCAGCCGCTTCCCGCTGCGGATCGCCTTCTCCAGTTCTTCCTTCATATCGACGTGGTCGCGGTCCCGATACGCGATCGCATCTTGCCCGATGCGTTCGACCAGTTGCCGCCCCCGCTCGGCCCTCGGTTCCGAATGCGTCTCGAAGGTCAGTTGCGAGCCGGCCAGTTGGATCGTGCCCAGCACCGACTGACGGACAGCCCCCCTGCCATCGCTCTCGTCGACGGTTATTCTTCCCCCGGCTCCCAAACCGTGGCCGCGATGTACCGGTAACGCGGCAGGTCCTTCCGCATGGCGTGGTTCCAGTAGTAGGTGATGACCAGCTTGCCGTCCGGGCGGCGAACGATGCGGGGATAGCCGACGTCGGTGTTGGCGCCGTCGTCGCCGCGCAGCACGATCTCGTCGCTCCACGACCTCCCCTCGTCCGTGCTGATTCGCACGCACACGCTCGACCCCTCGCCGCCGCCGCG
>SKJM01000004.1 GCA_007122045.1 Planctomycetales bacterium
ACGAAAAACGCTTCGACATCGGGAACTTCGAAAGCTACTTCCTCGCCTTCGCCGAGTTCGCCCTGGCCGATCCCCACCTCAGCGGCACACTCCGCCGGAAGCTCGCCGCGATGCTCGACCCGACCGGAGGCTAGCCATGCTGTTGATCCGCAAGCAGGCGTTCGCCCGGGCGGGGCTCGTGGGCAACCCGTCCGACGGCTATCACGGCAAGACGCTCTCGCTGGCAATTCGCAATTTCCACGCCGAGGTGACGCTTTACGAGTGGGACGAGGTCGAGGTGGTGTGGAGCCATAACGACCGGAGCCGCTTCGACAGCGTTGACGAACTGGTGAACGACGTGCGGCTGCACGGCTATTACGGCGGCATCCGCCTGGTGAAGGCCACGATCAAGCGGTTCGTCGAGTACTGCCGCCGCCAGGGCGTAAGGCTGCACGACCGGAACTTCGCCGTCCGGTACCAAAGCGACATCCCGCGGCAGGTTGGGCTGGCCGGGTCGAGTTCGATCATCGTGGCCACCTTGCGATGCCTCATGGAGTTCTACGGCGTCGCCATCTCCCGGCGCGTCCAGCCGTCGCTGGTGCTCTCGGTGGAACGCGACGAATTGGGAATCGCCGCCGGGCTCCAGGACCGCGTCATCCAAGTATACGAGGGATTGGTCTACATGGACTTCGCCCGCGAACGCATGGAGGAAATCCACGGCCTGCCGTGCGGCGTGTACGAGCCGCTCGACCCCGGCCGGCTGCCTCCGCTGTACATCGCCTATGACGCCAACGTGAGCGAGCCCACCGAAATCGTCCACGCCAACCTCCGCGCCCGGTACGACCAGGGCGAGCCGGCGGTGGTGGACGCGATGCGGGCCTTCGCCGACCTGGCAGTTCAGGCGCGCGAGGCTATCCTGCGCGGCGACGCGGCGACGCTGGGCCATGTGATCGACCGCAACTTCGACCTGCGGCGCTCGATCTGCCTCCTGCCCCGCGAACACGTGCAGATGATCGAGCAGGCCCGCGCGTGCGGCGCCACGGCCAAGTTCGCCGGCAGCGGGGGAGCGATCATCGGCACGTATGCCGACGAGCACGTGTACGAGCGGCTCCGTAACGCGCTGAGCCGGATCGGCTGCCGGGTGCTGAAACCGGCCATCGCCCCCCCATCGGCAACGTAGCCGCCCGAGTCGCTCGCACGGGGCCTACCGGTGGGCGGCGGCCAGGTGCGGCATATACAACGCTTTGTGGACCAGCTCGATCAGCACCTCGGGGTCGAAGGGCTTGCGCAGGTAGTACGTTCCGCCCACCGCGTGGCTGCGTCGGATGATGTCGGGAATCTGCGCCCCGGAGAGGAACATCACCGGCACGTCGTGCAACTCGTCGTGCGCCTTGATCGCTTCGCACATCTCCAAGCCGCTGTACCCGTGCAAATTGATGTCGGAAATGATCAGCTCCGGCGGCTCGGCCAGTGCCTTTTCCATCGCGTCGGCGGCCGAAGTACACAGCGTGCACCGGAAGCCGTTTCCGCCGAGCGCCGAAGTGACTTCCTCCAGGACCGACGGCTCATCGTCGACAACCAGCACGAGGGGCGAATCTTGCGAGGATGGGAACATGGGACTCTCTTGGGGTGGCGGGTACCTAGGCCTTATTTAGCTTCGGCCCGCCCGCCCCCGCGGTTGACCCCACTTTCGCCACTTCACCCAACCGGCGCGACCGGCGCATCCGTTACCGGCGGCGGTTCCATCAAATGGAAGGTGACGCGGTAGGCTTGGTAGCCGGCCCCGAGCTGCTCGGCGTAAAGCGACTCCAATTCCTCCCGAAGCGCATCGGCTGTATCGAATCCGTCGGGCCTGGCGTCCGCGTCGGTCAACTCATCGAGGCGCACTTCCTCGACCGCGTCCACGGTAATGTAGCCGGCGCCGGGGATATAGCTCCGCTGGCCGGGACGCATCCGCCGCCACTTCCATAAACGAATGGTCTGTGTCTTCTGGCCCGCACGGATTGCCGGGAGGAACCTTTTCTTGAACAACAACATGGGCAGCCAGCTTATCCGGTGGATCCTTCGGATGTTCCAGGGACGTACCCTTCCGAGGAGAGGGTGCGCGAGCTGCGAGCTGCGGGTCACGCAAGCCCTTTGAGGAAGTCATCAAGGGCGCCGTCCTCCCCGGTGTCCTCATTCTCGCCTTCGGGCTCGGCCTCCGACTCGACCTCGTCGTGCGGCCCGGGTTGACGATCGGGCTGTGCCGGGTCGGCTTCGTGCAGTTCATCCGGCGCGTCGGCAAGGAATTCGGCCACGGCCTCATCTTCCGGCGTATCGGGGGTTCCCGGCGGTTCAGAAGGGCTCTCGACCGCGCCGTGGGCCTCCTCCGGTGGCTCCGCGGCTGGGGACTCTTGCGAACCGGCGAGGGCGGCTGCCGGTCCTTCCTGCGTTTGCTTGGCGGTCTTCTTGCTCCCAAACGGCCAGAGCTTCCAGCCGCGTTTCCGCTTGCCATGCGGCGAGGCCGGCAAATTCGCCCCACGCACCCCGGGGCTCTCGACCTCCCGAGGTTCGTCTTCCACCGTGTCCTCGGCCGCCGCCCACTTGGATGGGACGCTTTCGGTGGGCTCGAGAGCCGCGGCGCCGGGTGGCGATTCCGCCCCCGGTTCCGACTCGGTTGCAGGGGTGAAACCGAAAAATCCGTCGGCCGGCCCCGATTCCCCGGGCTCCTCGTCGGCCGGCATCGCTTCGGCCCAAGGTACTTCTTCCTCGGCCCCCACGGGATCGGACCACGGCCCTTCCTCCACGTCCGGCATCGCACGAGCCCAGGGCGGCTGCTTCTCGGCGCGTGGGCCGGCCGGCTCCGCGTCGATCTCGGAAAACCTGGGCTCGTCGCTCGGCGCCGGTTCGGTAGCGGCAGAGATGCCGGGCGGCGATTCGGTGCCGGCCGGCTCGGCCACCGTCGGCGCCGGAACGGCGCTCAGGTCGCCATCGTATTCGTAGCGCACTTGGAAGGTGATCGGGCCGACCGTGAACTGATCGTCCGGCCGCAACGGCGACTCCACCACCCTCTGGTCACCCACCAGTGTGCCGTTCAGCGAACCCAGGTCGCGAACCATCAATAGCCCATCGATCTCGTACAGCTCGCAATGCTGCCGACTGATCATCGGATGGGCGATCGTCAGGTCGGCCTCGCGGCTGCGCCCCACCACGGCTGGTGGATGACATGCGATTTCGCTACGACTGACCTTGCCGCGGATGACCGTGAGCGTTACTTCCATGGCTGAGGACCGTGCTGCAGGAGGCCGCAAACCGTGCCGAGCGACCAGAGCGGGTTGTACCATTCCATCATAGCCGCGACGAGACGAGCAATCAACCATTCGGGCCGGGAATGAAAATGAGGGCTTTAGGGAATTTGCGATGGTTGCCGGCCCTGGGGAAGCAAAGCAAAAAGCGTTGCGGCAACTGCCCTTGAACCCCGGCGCCGGGAGCCTATAATAGTACGGTCGCTGAGAGGGCGAATCCGTGGGCCTGGTTTTTTTGGCGGGGGGGTCTTGCGGACAAGTTCCCCATGGCGCAGAATGCTACGGTTGAAGCGGGTGTAGCTCAGTTGGTAGAGCACGACGTTGCCAACGTCGTTGTCGTGGGTTCGAACCCCATCACCCGCTCTTTTTGCTTTGAGGGAGGCCCGATAAGACCCAAGCCGTCCCCTCCGATTGGGGTGTGTCCTCGAGACGGTCCTTTTCGTGGCGGCTAGGAACGAGTCATTGATCCGCTGGGAAACCCATGGCAGAGAACGAGAACCCGGAACTGGACGGCCCCACGAATGCGGATCCGCCCCTCCCCGAGTCGGACGACGTGTCCTCGCAAGTCGCCGTAGACGATTCGGATGCCCCCCAGGAGGAGGCCGAGCCGCGGCCGAAGCTGCAAATCGACGTCGACATTGAAAACCGCAGCGCGTGCGAACGGCACGTGACGGTCACCATCGCCCGTGAAGACGTCGAACGCTACTTCGACAGCGAGTTCACCGAGCTGATGCCCAAGGCGCAGGTTCCCGGCTTTCGCCCCGGCCGCGCGCCGCGCAAGCTGATCGAGGCCCGCTTCCGCAAGGACGTAGCGGATCGGGTGAAAATGAACCTGCTGATGGACAGCCTCGATCAGATCCACGAGGAGCACGAACTTTCGGCCATCAGCGAGCCGGACCTCGATCTGGCGGCGGTCGAAGTGCCGGAGACCGGCCCGCTCACCTTCGAATTCGACCTGGAGGTCCGCCCCGACTTCGACCTGCCCGATTGGAAGGGCATGCGCCTGGAGAAGCCGGTCCGCGAGATCGATTCGGCCGACGTCGACCGGTACCTCGAACGCATGCTGGCCAGTCGGGGCCGGCTGGTCCCCTATGACGGGACGGCCGAGCCCGGCGATTACGTCACCTGCAACCTGACGTTCAAGGACCAGGACCGCGTGCTGTCCCAGGCGCACGAGGAGGTGATTCGCATCCGGCCGGTTTTGAGCTTTCGAGACGGCCGGATCGAGCAGTTCGACCAGCTCATGCAGGGCGCCGCGGCGGGCGAGGTTCGCACGGGCACCGCCATCATTTCGGCCGACGCGCCCAATGAATTGCTGCGCGGCCGAACGGTCGCCGCTGAGTTCGAGGTCCTCGAAGTCAAGCGGCTGGAGTTGCCGGAACTCAACGCCGACTTGCTCGAAGAGTTGGGCGGCTTCGAACTGGAGGCCGACCTCCGCGATGCGATCAAGGAACAGCTCGAGCAGCAGTTGCAGTACGAGCAGCGGCGCCGCACCCGGGAACAAATTACCCGCCAGTTGACCGTATCGGCCACGTGGGAGCTTCCGCCGGAGATGCTCAAGCGGCAGGCCGGCCGCGAACTCGAGCGGGAGGTCATGGAACTGCAGTCGGCCGGGTTCAGCGAAGCCGACATCCATGCCCGGCAGAACGAAATCCGCCAGAACGCGATGGCCGAAACGGCCCGGGCACTGAAGGAGCATTTCATCCTGGAGCGAATTGCCGAGGCCGAACAGATCGACGCCGACGACTCGGACTACGATCGCGAGATCGCCATGATCGCGGCCAACCGCGGCGAGTCGCCGCGGCGGGTGCGGGCGCGGATCGAGAAGGCGGGTTCGATGGACGTGCTCCGCAACCAGATCATCGAGCGGAAGGTCATCGATCAAATTCTGGAGCACGCCGAGTTTGTCGAGGTGCCGTTCCAGTTCGAGGAGAACCTGGTGGAGGCCATCGACGAGTCGGCGGGCGGGCACGGCTTCGAGATCCCCCAGGCGAAGCCCGGCGCGGAGGCGGCGGTTCCCGGCGGGCGGCCGGGCGAACGGCCGTTTCGCGAGTAAACCCGACCGCCCAGTACGCAAGGACCGCTTATGAGTCGCCCCCCCAGCCCCCAACCGGTGAACCCCATGGCAGCCTACCGCGAGTACCAGCGGCAGCGCACGTTGACCCTCGGCGACCTCCTGCTGGAGAACCGCATCATCCTGCTCCAGGGTGAAATCCACGACGGCAACGCCAACGAACTGGTGATGAAGCTGCTGTATCTGCAGAGCGAGAACCGCCGCAAGGACATCCACTTCTACATCAACTCGCCCGGCGGGAGCGTCACGGCCACCATGGCCGTGTACGACACCATGCAAATCCTCAGTTGCCCGGTCGACACCTACTGCGTCGGCCTGGCGGCCAGCGGCGGGGCCATTCTGCTGGCCGGAGGCACCAAGGGCAAGCGTTTCGCGCTGCCCCACGCGCGCATCATGATTCACCAGCCCCAGGGCTACGTGGGCGGGCAGGTGTCCGACATCGAAATCCAGGCCGAAGAAATCCTCAAAGCCCGCGACGAACTCAACCAAATCCTCGCCGAACACACCGGCCAACCCATCGAGCGAATCGCGAAGGATACCGATCGCGACTTCTACATGAGCCCCGAGCAGGCCAAGGAGTACGGCGTGGTCGACGCAATCCTGACCAAGCAGACGGCCGCCGGCGAGGAAGAAGAAGACTAACCGCACCCCACGGCAATGCCATGCCCCTGATCCCTTACGTTATCGAGAAGAGCGGCCGCGAAGAGCGGGCGATGGACATCTACAGTCGCCTGCTGAAGGACCGCATTGTTTTTCTGGGCTCCGCGCTGAACGACGAAATTGCCAACGCCATCGTCGCGCAGATGCTCTTCCTCCAATCGGAAGACGCCAAGGCCGACATCCACCTGTACATCAACTCGCCCGGAGGCAGCGTCACCGCCGGACTGGCCATTTACGACACCATGCAGTTCGTCAACTGCGACGTGGCCACCTATTGCGTCGGGCAGGCCGCGTCGATGGGCGCCGTCCTGCTGACCGCCGGCAAGCAAGGCAAGCGGCGCGCCCTGCCGAACGCCCGCATCATGATCCACCAGCCGATGGCCGGCGCCGAAGGCACGGCTGCCGACATCATGATCCACGCCAAGGAGTTCCGAAAGGTCCGGGAACGCCTCAACGGCATCCTCATCAAGCATACGGGCCACCCCATCGAGAAAATCGAGCAGGATACCGACCGCGACCGCTTCATGACCGCCGAGGAGGCGCTGGATTACGGGCTGATCGACGCCGTGATCGAGCACGTCGAAGAAGCGTAGGCCTTTCGTGGGGCATGCCCCTTCGCCCGCCCTGCTTGTATTGCCATTTGGGATGAGTTTGAGCCCGGCCCCATCCGCGGCTCGCCTTTTCACGAATACTTGTCGATGTTGACCGAGGGGGGCGATTGCCATTACGGTGCTTTGCGCACCGGCGCTGTTTCTGCGCGAGGTCGTCATGAAAATATGGTACGCCGCCCTGGTCGTGTTATCCTGCCTCCCGGCAGTGGGATGTCGCACGAATCCTCGAATCGCCGCGTTGCAACGCGACAACCGCCTGAAGGAGGACGAGATCTACCGGCTGCGCTGGCAGGTCGAGGATTACCAGGAGGAACTGGCGCGATGCCGGGAGTCGCTCGACGGCGGCGCAGCGCCGGCGCGCGGAGCACCCCACGGGGAAAGCATTCTTCAGCGCCTGGGCGCGGCGGCCGATGCGCCGCCGTCGGAGTTCTCGGTCCAAGTGGGCGAGGCGATGTCGCCGGACCAGTTTCTCGAGTCGCGCGACCTGACCGAACCGTTCGAAGGACCGATACTTTCCTTCCCGGCGCCGGCCGGAGATGACGCAACTGCTCCCACCTGGCCGGAACCGGCTGAGCTGGAACCGACCGACGAGGCGCCGCGCTGGTCGCCCCCGCCCTCACGGCAAGAGGAAATTGAGCCTCCAAGCGACGCCCCACCGGCCGAACCGCCCGGCGCGGCACCCGGGGATCTACCTGCCGAGCCGCCTGTCGACGCTGTGCCGGCACCGGCGTCGCCCGCCCGCGACAGCCGAGGCGTCAGCCGGATCCGCATCGACGCGGACGCAACCGGCGGTCACCGTCTCGACGGGGGGCCGGGTGACGACGGGTTGCGCGTGGTCATTGAACTGCTCGACGACGGCGGTCGGCCGCTACGGGTGCCCGCCGAGGTGAGCATCGTCCTGCTCGATCCGAACCCGGCGTTGCAGAGTGACCCCACCCGCGCCGCACGAGGCGACTTTTGCGAAGAAGATGCCCTCGTGGCCCGGTGGGACTTTACCACCGAGGAGGTGGCCGCGGCCATTCGGGCGTCGCAAGGCGGCGAGCGGGGAATACCGCTGAAGGTCGTCTGGCGCGACAAGGTTCCACAGAGCGAAGCCCTTCACCTGTTCGTCCGCTACACGACCGTCGACGACCGTCTGCTGCAAGATCGGATCGAGTTGCGTATCCGTTTGAAGGGGTCGGCCGATTCGGCGGGGTGGCAGCGGGCGCCGGAGCCTCGACCGCCGGCTGCGGCCGAGGAGGACCGCGCGACCAGCCAGCCCGACCCGCCGGCCGTGTCCACCCGGCTTGCCAGCCGTCCCCGGGCGGCTTCCGACGAGGAGGCCCCGGCATCGCCACCGCGTCGGCAGCGTCCCCGGTGGTCGCCCGATCGGCCATAGAGTGCCCAGTTAGCGCGCGTACAATGCCTATGAAATAAACAGTCCGCGCGCCCGTTCGGCGGGGATGGAACGACCCGAGGTTCGCGTAAGTCTCTTTCTGCAAAGCACTTACGCTCAAGTGCCCCGTATTCCGAGAATCCGCTGGCATCGGCTTTGCATACCGCTTAGGCATATCGTGTACGTCGGCGGACCGTGCCAAGCAGCTCCGGCCCATGCGCCCCCGCGTACTGACCTGCTTATTTCACAGCGACCGCACTATAAGGAGGATAGAATCAGCATGACTCCCAAAGAGGTTTTGGCGCTATGCCGGGAAAAGGACGTGAAGGCCGTCGATCTGCGTTTCATGGACTTCCCCGGACTGTGGCAACATTTCACCATTCCGGTGGGCAAGCTCGATGAAGAGGTGTTCGAGGAGGGGCTCGGGTTCGACGGATCGAGTATCCGCGGATGGCAGGCCATCAACGAGAGCGACATGCTCGTGGTGCCCCAGCCGGAGACGGCCATGATCGATCCGTTCACCGAGCTGACCACCCTGTCGATGATCTGCAACATCCAGGACCCGATCACCCGCGAGGACTACTCGCGCGACCCCCGCAATGTCGCCCGCAAGGCCGTCAACTATATGAAGAGCACGGGCATCGGCGATACGTGCTTCATCGGGCCGGAGGCCGAGTTCTTCATCTTCGACGACATCCGCTTCGAGCAGACCCCCAACGCCGGGTTCTATTACATCGACTCGGTCGAGGGGCAGTGGAACCGCGGGCGCGACGAGGGGCCGAACCTCGGCTCCAAACTCCGGTACAAGGAGGGGTATTTCCCCGTGCCGCCGGCCGACCAGATGATGAACATCCGCAACGAGATGATGAACTATCTGATCGATTCGGGCATCGAAGTCGAGGCGCAGCACCACGAGGTGGGAACGGCCGGCCAGTCGGAAATCGACATGACGTTCGACACCCTGGTCGACATGGCCGACAAAATGATGATGTACAAGTACATCATCAAGAACGTGGCGCGGAAGCACAACAAGCTGGTCACGTTCATGCCCAAGCCCATCTACAGCGACAACGGCTCCGGCATGCAC
>SKJM01000248.1 GCA_007122045.1 Planctomycetales bacterium
CCCCGTCACATACTCCAAGACCCGACTGGAACGGAGGCCGCGCGTCAGGCCGTAGAGAATTACGCTCGCCACCACCCGCGGGTGGATTGGCGGCTGGCCTCGCCGCAGATGGTACTCCCCTTCCCACTCCGACCAGTCGCAATATCCGAGAATCTCGTCGAACAGGCGGACCGGATGGTCCTCGGGAATCATCGCATCCAAGGTAGGGGCAAACAGTACCGCCTGCTCCCGGTTCATTGGTGCCTGTGCCCAGTAGTCCATGTGTTCACTCCGTTTCCCGTACGCTTCCCAACGGCGATGCGATCAGTATACACTAAACCGCCACCCACCAAACCCCGCTTACGAGTGGCGCGGACGAGTTTTGTTAAATTGACCGCCGAAGGGGGGGGCGGGTGGAGGTTTGAGGTATAATGAGGTATAATGGGTGTGGAAACGCCGAACCAAGTTCGGCCACTGAACCTTCCCACCGGACTGGAGACACGCCATGAAACTCGCAATGAGCATTCTCTTCGCCGCGGCCGTTTCGGCCGCCGCGTTGGCCCAAGCCGACACCGCCACTTGGCAGGCCGAACTGGCCCGGGCGCGGGCGCAGCGGGGGGTCCTGCCCGAGGAAGACGCCGCAGGCGCGGTCAACGGCAACGTAAGCGGCCGGTTCAGCTTCCATACAGGACAGGACCAGAACCCCTGCTGGCAGGTCGATCTGGGCGAAATACACAACCTGGGGCGCGTGGCGGTATACAATCCGCACAGGCCCGAACGGCTGGCCGGCTTCAGGCTGCTGCTTTCCGACGACGGCGACCAGTGGCGCGAAGCGTACCGGCACGACGACACGCCGCCGGTGGGCGAAAGGGCAGGGGAGCCGTTCCTCGTGCCTTTGGAAGAGCAGCGCGGCCGGTTCGTTCGCATCCAGGTGCCGGGCCATATTTGGATGCATCTCGACGAGGTGCAGGTGTTCGCGCCGGACGGCGAAACCAACCTGGCACTCGGCAAGCCCGCCACGCAAAGCAGCACGAGCCAGTGGTCGACGCGCTCGATCCACCTCGACGCCGAGCAGGGCAGGGCAGGGCAGGCGGCCGTCGCCCGGCGGGCTTTCGACCGGCTGCTGCGCCGGCTCGGGGCGGCGCAGCGGGAGTTCCGCGAGGAGATTGACGCGCTGATCGCCGCGGAGGCGCCGCTCGACGACCCGCGCTGGGCAAACCTGTACGCCCGGGCCATAGCCGTCCGGCAGGAGTTGGCCGCCGCCGTCCGCACACCCATCGGACCCGACGTGCTCGGCTTCGAGGAGATCGTGTTCGTCAAGCGCCGGCCGTATTCCTCCGATCACTACTATACCGACATCGACAACGGCACCAGCCCCGACCGGTTCGACCCACGCAACGGCATCTACGTTTTCAACGTTCGCACGCGCGCCGAGCGGCCTGTCGTCACGGCGGCCGACATGCCCGGCGGAAAAGGGTTCATCGGCAAGATCACCCTGTCGTTCGACGCCGAGAAGGTGCTGTTCGATTTTCGCGAGCATCCCCGCGCGGGCTTCCGGGTTTGGGAAGTGCACCTCGACGGCACGGGCTTGCGGCAGGTGTCGTTCCCGCCGGCCGATGAAGCGGAGAAGGCCGTGCGGTGGCGACGGGGGTGGCACACCGACGACATCCACCCCGCCTACCTTCCCGACGGCCGGATCGTGTTCTCCTCGACGCGCAGCGAGCACACCGTGCTTTGCGGCGGGTCGTCGCACTTGGTGGCGCCCACGCTGCACCGGATACACGCCGACGGCACGGGGGTCGAGCAGCTTTCGCGGAGCCCGGTGAGCGAGTTGTGCCCCGTGGTGCTCGACGACGGCCGGGTGATGTATCACCGGTGGGAATACGTCGACAAGGGCGCCCGCGTGGCCAAGACCATCTGGACGATGAACCCCGACGGCTCCCGCACCCAGGAACTGTACGGCCTGGCCGACGACACGACGACCGTGTACATGTACCCGCAGCCCATCCCGGGCAGCCGCCACCGGCTGGTGTGCGTGGGCACGGCCCACTTCCCGCAAGGCGGTTGCCTCGGCTCGATCATGCTGATCGACTTCGGCATGGACCTCCGCGTGCGCGGCCCCGACCCGAACCAGCCCGATTACGTTCAGGGCGATAGCCGCTACCCGGTGGTCAATATCACGCCGGAGGTGTTCGTCCAGCGCCGCACGGAGCCGGGTTGGCACTTCCTGACCGACGAGGGCAACTACGTCCACGACCGGGACGGCCGCCGGGGGCACCTGTTCACGCATCCGTTTCCGGTCAGCGAGCGCGAGTTCCTGGTTTCCTACAAGGAGGACCCTTCGGACCATTACAAGCAGGTGCCCAACGCCTACGCGCTGTACCTCATCGACACCGACGGGGCCCGGCGCTTCGTCCATGCCGACCCCGACCTTTCCTGCTGGCACCCGACGCCGATGGTGGCCCGGCCCGTTCCGCCGCACACGAAGCTGCCGCGCGACGCCGAACTGGCGGCCGCCGGCCAGGCCCTGTGCATCCTGACCGACGTGCACGAGGGCATGGAGGGGATCGCCCCGGGTGAGGTGAAATGGCTGCGGATCAACGAGGCGCTGCCCCGCTACTGGTCGACCGGGCGGCGATGGAGCCCGTCGCTGAGCAGTTCAAGCTGGAAGGCGGCCCTGTGGCCGCGCGTGCAGTGGGGCGTGGTGCCGGTCGAGGAAGACGGCTCCGCCCATTTCGTCGTGCCCGCCAACCGGAGCATCTTCCTGCAGGCCCTCGATGCCGACTTCCAGGAGCTTCAGCGCGAGCGGACCTACGTGAACTACATGGCCGGCGAGGTGCGTTCGTGTACGGGCTGTCACGGGCAGTCGAACCGCACGGCACCGGTGAGCAGCGCGGCGCCCATCGCGCTGCGGCGCCCGCCGAGCCTGCCCCAGCCGCAGCCGTCCGACCTGGAGGGCCACGGCGGCGACGGGCGGGCCGGGCAGGTGATCCACTATCCGACCGACATCCAGCCGATCCTCGACGCCCGCTGCATCGAGTGCCACGGCGCGAAAGACCCCGCCGGGGGCCTGAGACTCACGGGCGAAATCACGCAATTCTACAGCACATCGTACGAGCAGCTTGCCAGCAAAGAGCTTGCCGGCCCAATCATTTCCGAGTTCACCTCGTTCGGCCGGGGCGACCAGGGCAATTACAACGGCGCGTACCTGCCGCCGAAGCAACTCGGGAGCCACGCCAGCCTGCTGATGGCCTTGCTCACCGACCCGGAGCATCCGAAGAACGCCGACAACGATCATTCGCAAATCCTTACGCCGATGCAACGGATGATCCTCAGTCGCTGGGTGGACAGCAACTACCAGTTCTACGGCAGCTACTTCGGCCGGCAGCATCCGCGGTGGGTCGATCCCGACCCGGGAAACCCCGACTACAACCCGGCCGACTTCCGCCGCCGCCCGACTTTCGAGGAGGCCACCGGCTTCCTGGCGCCGGAGTGGCACCGGTAGCCGGTTGGGGTTCAGTAATCGCTGAAACCTCCGCCCGCTCCACCGGCGCGGCGCCGGCGGGGGCGGGTGGAGGTTTGAGGTATAAGAGGTATAATGGGTGTGGAAACGCCGAACCAAGTTCGGTCGCTGAACGTTGTCACCTGACTGGAGGAACGCCATGAGGATCGTGACGATTTCATTGTTCGCCGCGGCCGTTTCGGCCGCCGCGTTGGCCCAGGCCGAAACCGCCGCCTGGCAGGCCGAGTTGGCCCGGGCAAGCCAAGCCGGCCGGGGCGTGTTGCCCGAGGAGGACGCCGCAGGTGCCGTCAACGGCAACGTAAGCGGCCGGTTCAGCTTCCATACAGGACAGGACCAGAACCCCTTCTGGCAAGTCGATCTGGGCGAAATACACAGCCTGGGGCGCCTGGCGGTGCACAACCCGCACGTGCCCGAACGGCTGGCCGGCTTCCGGCTGCTGCTTTCCGACGACGGGGCCCAGTGGCGCGAGGCATACCGTCACGACGACACGCCGCCGGTCGGGGCAGGGGAGGGGGAGCCGTTCATTGTGCCGCTGGCCGACGCGCGCGGGCGGCTGGTGCGCATCCAGGTGCCGGGCCGCATGTGGATGCACCTCGACGAGGTGCAGGTGTTCGCGCCGGATGGCGAAACGAACCTGGCGCTGGGCAAGCCGGCCGCGCAAAGCAGCACGAGCCAGTGGTCAACCCGCTCGATCCGCGTCGACGCCGAGCAGGGCAGGGCAGGGCAGGGGGAACTGGCCCGCCGGGCCCTCGATCCGGTGTTGCGCCCGCTGGGGGCGGCGCAACGGGAGTTTCGCAAGGAAGCCGACGCGCTGCTCGCCGCCGAGACGCCGCTGGACGATCCCCGCTGGGCGGCGCTGTACGGCCGCGCCGCCGCGGTGCGGCAACGGCTGGCCGCCGTGCGCGACGGCTTGGAACGCTTCAGCCCGCGGGCGACGCGCATGGCCATCGACGACATGGCCTCGGCGTTCCCGGACCGGTTCGCCGACGCGCCCGCCCATCTCGAACGGCTTTCGGCCATCGAAGCCCGGTTGCCCGAGCTGCGCGAGGCTTTGGCGGTCGGCGCCGAGGGCGCGCTGGCCGAGGCGGAGGCCGTGCTCGATTTCCAGCGCGAGGTGCTGCTGGCCAATCCGCTGTTGGATTTCGACAAGCTGCTCGTGGTGCGGCGGAACCTGGGCGGCGGGGCGCGGTCGGCCATGGGCCGCGCCATCGGCATGGCCGCCAACTTCCACGCAAACGACGCGGTGCCTCCGCGCGGCTGGGACAACGAAATCGCCGTCATTTCCGGCCTCCGCGGCGAGCCGCAAATGACCACGCTGCACAAGCCCGACGGCGGACGCATCGTGGCCGACCTGAAACTCGACTTCGACGCCGAGCGGCTGATGTTCGCGTCGGTCGGGCAGGAGGGGAACGCGTGGCGCATCTTCGAGATCGGCACCGACGGCGAGGGGCTCGTGCAGGTCACGCCCGACGAGGGGGGCGATGTTTCCCATTCCGACCCCTGCTACCTGCCCGACGGACGGATCATCTTCGCCTCGACGGCCAATTACGTGGGCCTGCCCTGCGTGTTCGGCAATGCGCCGATGGTGAGCCTGTACCGTTTGGACCGCGCGACGGGCAAGATCCGCCAGCTCACCTTCGAGCAGGACAGCGACTGGGACCCGACGGTGACCAACAGCGGCCGAGTGATGTACCAGCGGTGGGAATACGCCGACCTGCCGCACTCGAACTCCCGAATCCTCTTTCATATGAACCCGGACGGCACGGGGCAAATGGAGTACTACGGCAGCAACTCGTACTTCCCGCCGTCGTTCTTCCACGCCCAACCGGTGCCGGGCCACCCATCGATGATTGCGGGCATCGTCACCGGGCACCACGGCACGGCCCGCTCGGGCCGGCTGCTGCTGTTGGATCCGGCCCTTGGCCGCCACGAGGCCGATGGCGTGGTGCAGGAGATTCCCGGCTGGGGGCAGGAGGTCGAGCCGATCGTAGCCGACCGGATCGTCGACGGCGTGTGGCCGCAGTTTCTGCACCCGATGCCGCTCGGCGAGAACTACCACCTCGTCGCCATGAAGTGGCGCCCGAACGCGTTGTGGGGCATCTACCTGGTCGACGTGTTCGACAACATCACCCTGGTGGCCGAGGTGGAGGGGGCGGCCCTGTTGCAGCCGGTGCCCGTGCAGCCGCGGCCCGGCGTGCCGGTCATTCCTGACAAGATCGACCTGCGGCGCGACGACGCCACCGTCCTGGTAGGCGACGTGTACCACGGCCCCGGCCTGGAGGGCATACCGCGGGGCGAAGTGAAAGCGCTGCGCGTGGTCAGCTACTACTGGTCGTCGCGGGGAATGGGCGGCCTGCTGGGCAGTATCGGCATGGACGGCCCGTGGGACATTCGCCGCGTGCTGGGCACCGTGCCGGTCGAGGACGACGGCTCGGCCCACTTCAGCATCCCGGCCAACAAGCCCCTCATGGTCCAACCGCTCGATACCGAGGGAAAGGCCCTGCAACTGAAGCGCACCTGGATTGTGGGCATGCCCGGCGAGACGGTCTCCTGCGCCGGCTGCCACGAATCGCAGAACACGGTGCCGCCGGCCCTCCACGTGCCCCTGGCCGCACGTCGGGCGCCGTCGCGCATCGAACCGTGGTACGGCCCGACCCGCGGCTTCGCCTTCCACCGCGAGGTGCAGCCGGTGCTCGACCGCCGCTGCACGGGCTGCCACGACGGGCAGCCGCGCGACGACGGCACCACGCTCATCGACCTGCGCGGCACCGAGATGCTCGAGGGCTGGAACTCGCAGATCGCCGGCCGGGTGCATCCGCAATACGGCGGCCGTTTCTCCGTCGCCTACGGCCACCTGCACCGCTACGTCCGCCGGCCGGGCATCGAGAGCGATATGCACCTGCTCACGCCCGGCGAGTTCCACGCCGATACGACCGAACTGGTGCAGATGCTCCGCAACGGCCGGCACCACGGCGTCGAACTGGACGCCGAGGAATGGGACCGGCTCATTACCTGGATCGACCTGAACGCCCCATACCACGGAACGTGGTCGGAAATCGTCGGCCGCGAGGCGGTCGACCGCGTGATGCCCCGGCGGCTGGAACTGAGCGAGCGATATGCCGGGCTCGTCGTCGACTACGAAGCCATTTACGAGTCCGACCGCGGGCCGCTCGAACCGATTCTGCCGGAAACGACGGCCCGCCGTGACGCGGATGGTTCCGGGGGTCGCGTTGGAACGATCGCCATGGTCGGCGCGGAGGGTGCTGAGGCCGTGCATTTAGGACTGTCTTCTTCGACCGAAGCGCTCGAGGTGGCCGGCTGGCCGTTCGACGCCGCCGAGGCCGCCCGGAGGCAGGGGCCGCCGGAGGAGATTCGCCGGGTCATCGACTTGGGCGAGGGGATCGAGTTAGAGTTGATCCGCGTGCCCGCCGGCCGGTACGTGATGGGGCAGGGGGGAGGCTCGTCGATGGAGGCCCCGCCGCGGGCGGTAGACATCGACCAGCCGTTCTGGAAGGGCCGCTTCGAGGTGACCAACGCCCAGTACGCCCGGTTCGACCCCGAGCACGACAGCCGGCACGAGTCGCGCCACGGCTACCAGTTCGGCCGGCTCGGCTACCCGGTCAACCAACCCGAACAGCCCGTGGTGCGCGTAAGCTGGCAGCAGGCGATGGACTTCTGCCGCTGGCTGAGCGAACGCTCGGGGCTTCAGGTGACCTTGCCGAGCGAGGAGCAGTGGGAATGGGCCTGCCGCGCCGGTACGGCCACCCCGTTCTTCTACGGCGACCACGACGCCGACTACACGCCGTACGCCAACCTGGGCGACATCCGGCTGCGGGAATACGCCGCCTGCACCGCCCGCGGCGGCTACACTCGCGCCGAGGTCATCACCAATCCCAACCGGTTCGACGACTGGGTGCCGCGCGACACGCGATTCGACGACGGGCATTTCCTCTCGGCGCCGGTGGGCAGCTACAAGCCGAACCCCTGGGGACTGCACGACATGCACGGCAACGTGTGGCAGTGGACCCGCAGCGAGACGCCCGACGGACGCATGATCGTTCGCGGCGGTTCCTGGCGCGACCGCCCCCACCGCGCCACATCGAGCTACCGCCTCGACTACCGCCCGTACCACAAGGTGTTCAACGTCGGCTTCCGCGTGATTGCTGAAGTGGAGTGAACCTTTACCCATGCCCGACTTCGCGAACCTGCGCAAGGCCTTCCTGTGCGAGGGCGAGCCGGCCTGCGTGCCGCCCTTGGAGTACGCCGTCGATAAGGCCATCAAGACCCGGTTCCTCGGGCGCGAGCTGCAATCGATAGACGACGAGGCCGAGTTCTTCCTAACAGCCGGATACGACTTCGTGCCGGTGCTGTTCGGCGTCCGGCTTACGCTGGTCGCGCGGGCACTCGGCGGCCATACGGCGGGCGGGCCGCGACCGATGCGCCGCGCCGACGCCCACTACAGCGCCAACCAGCCGGAAACAAGCACCCGGCTTTGGGCCGAGGAGGGCAGGGGGGTGATCGTCGACCGCGCGTCGCTTGAGAACTTCGACTGGCCCGACCCCGATGCCTACAACTACGCCGACATCGCACGCCTGGCCGAACTCATCCCGGCCGAGGCCAAGGTCATCCCCGTGGTCGGCTACATCTTCGCCGCCGCCTGGATGCTGATGGGTTTCGAGCATTTCTGCCTCGACCTGGCCGACGGCGGCGAGGTGGCCGTCGGGGTGCTCGACCGGCTGGGCCGGCTCCACCAGCGGGTTGTGGAGAACCTGCTCGATTACGACTGCGTGGGCGCCGTCTGCATGCCCGACGACATGGCCTACAAGCACGCCCTGATGGTGCGGCCCGAGTTCCTTCGCGAGCACGTGTTCCCCTGGCACGAGCGGATCGGCCGGCTGGTGCGCGGCAAGGGGCTCCCCTACCTGTTCCACAGCGACGGCAACTACACGCCGGTGATCGGCGACCTGATCGCCTGCGGCTACAACGCCCTGCACCCGTGCGAGCCGTCGGCGGTGGACATCGCCGCGCTGAAGCGGCAGTACGGCGGCCGGCTGTGCCTGTGCGGCAACATCAACCTCGACTCGACCCTCACCCTCGGCACGCCCGATGACGTGCGCGAGGAGGTGAAGCTCCGCATCCGCACGGTCGGCCCCGGTGGCGGGTACTGCTGCGGCTCATCGAACTCGGTGACCGAATACGTGCCCTTTGCGAACTACCTGGCCATGCTGGAGGCCACGAAGGAGTACGGGCGGTATCCGCTGGATGCCTTATAGGGTCGCTTCCCATGGCGGTCAATCCGTGTGGAACACTTCTTCCATGCCGGCCCACCACTCGCCTTCCGCGCGGCTTTCCAGCGGCGCCTGGCAGGGCATGCAGTGGCCCCACCACGCTTGCGTCGTCGGGTCGGCGGCCATCTGGGCCATGTCGGCGGCGAAATCGGCGCCGTGGTACTCGAAGTAACTGAACAGATAGTACCTGCCGTCGTCGAACCGGCGCAGGAAAATCGAGTAGTTGCGGATGTTGCACTGCTCGA
>SKJM01000741.1 GCA_007122045.1 Planctomycetales bacterium
CAATCCGAACTGGATTGGCGTGAAAACGAGGTTGGCAACCAGGTTGATGGCGAACGGCAGGGCCACGGTCCATGGCACCTTGCGCCGGATTGCCTGCACGAAGACGAAGCTAAACGTTGCGATAATGATTGGGTAAAGGATCCGCCAGATCAGTCCGATGGTCGCCGGCGAGGGCGTCCAACCGGGCTTGGCCAGGCTGTGGAGCAGCGACAAAGCCTATTGAACGCTGCGTGCAGCGCTTGGAACCTCGCCTGCAACACGCCTGAATTGCGGAAGAGGCACCTCGACAAGTACATCCTGGAATACAGGCAGCACAATCCAGGAGCCGACGAGGAGCAGGTTGCCGAGGTCCGAAGCAACCTGGAAAAGCTGATCGAGGCGAAGCTGGAGAAGTTTCCCAACGACCTGCGGCAGATTGTCGGTGCCAGACTCGTCAACGTGGGTGGCAAAGACCGCATCGACGTGACGGCGGCAAGGTTTCAGTGAGCGGCGCAGTGAATGGGCTGTTATCGAGGAGTGCAGAACCATGAGCATCTACGCAACGGATGAGGGCGGGGCGAAGCGCGCCGCCGGCCCGGCGGTATCGTCGCTTGCTATACGCTCATGAACTCTCCGCTTCGCCACGGTCGCGAAGCCCAGCCTCGGCACAGCGGATGGCGTCGGCCGGCAGCTCGTTGCCGTAAACGACCGACAGCACGGCCGGCAGGTACGTGTCGAGCATGGCCATCGTCACGCCCATCAGCCGGTCGATGACGCGGTCCTCCAGGCCGTCCTCGGTCAGCACCTGGCTGGCGTGGAAGTACAGTTCGCCCGCGTCATAGTCCATTTCGAACTTACCGACCATCAGCCTGTGGTTGGCCCGCACGAGCGTCTCGGCGATGGCCGGCCGCGCGCCTTCGGGGATCCGGACGGACGGGCAGCCGAAGACGTGGAACACCTCGGCTTCCACGTCGACGCCCGCGACGATCCGGTAGGTGCCGGCCTCGCCGGTGAAGTCGGCGAAGACTCGCCGCCCTTCCCCGTCGGCCAGGTACCGGATTTCGCGCTCGTCGAAGTGCTGCATCAGTTTTTCATAGGCCATGTTCATGGCAGTGCTCCTCGGTTCCATCGTTGTCATTCGGTGGTCGGCCGCGGCAGTGGTGAGGACGCGCAGTCGCTCGCCCGGTTGCTCGGCCGGGCTGCCCCACAACAGGTTGCGGAGTGCTCTCAGAAATGCTCGCATCATCACACGGTTCCTTCTGTTCTTCTGCCACTCCTGTGCGGCTCCCGGCCGAATGGCCGGGAGCCGGGTATGGGTTACTCTTGCAAGGCCACGTTCCAGTAGGCCTCGCTGACGAACTTCGACCAGCTTTCGATCCGTAGCGCGTGGTCGGCATACAACGGCTTCCAGGCGGGCCGAACCGGCTTGCGGCGCAGCCGCATCCGGGCCTGCTCGGGCGTCCGGTCGGCCTTTCGGGCGTTGCAGGCCGTGCACGCGAGCACGCAGTTCTCCCAGGTCGACGCACCGCCTTGGGCCCGCGGCACCACGTGGTCGAGCGTCAGTTCCTGGCCGCCCGGCTGGGCGCCGCAGTACTGGCACGTGTGGTGGTCGCGCTTGAACACGTTCCGGCGGCTGAAGGTCACGTGTGCGGCCGGCAGCCGGTCGTAGTGGCTCAGGACCACTACCTCCGGAACCCGCAGCTTGAACCGGACGGCCCGGATGCAGTCCCGGCCGTCGCCGGGCCGCAGCTTCGACCAGTCGGTCCAGGTGTAAAGCTGGTAGTCGGCCGGGTCGACGACCCGCGCCGCCTCGTTCCACAGCAGCACCAGCGCCCGGGCCACCGTGGCCACGTTCACCGGCTGCCAGTTGCGGTTGAGCACCAGGGTTGGGCGTTGTAGGATCTTGCTGAAGATACACCTCCTTTTCCATGTCAGGTTGACCGACCGGATTCGAACCGGCATTTGCTTGAACCACAATCAAGCGCCTTACCCATTAGGCCACGGTCAACATACATGTTTCATGTTTGAGCGGAAGGGACGGGATTCGAACCCGTAAGGCTTTCGCTCGACCGGCTTCCAACCGGCTCCCGTCGCCGATCGGGTAGCCCTTCCGTTGCCTCGTGTTCGTCCAGTACCCCGACCAGGATTCGAACCCGGAACCCCTCGTTAGAAGCGAGGGATGATCGTCCATTTCACCATCGGGGCAGGTACTTCCAGTCCTTCCGCCCAAAAAAAAGCCCGATGTCTGGGTGACACCGGGCTTCAGGCTTCCTCGGGAATTGGCAGCCGGGTGTCACAAGCGCAGGGGATGCAGGCGCACATTGGCCGGTTGGTGGCCGGCAATCCGCCCCGTATCGCGCCGTTCGCTTGATTTACTCGACCAAAAAAACATTTCCGACACTCTCCTTGCTTGTGGGCGCCCTCTGAGGGCAACCCGAATATCGGCACACAGGCCGGTTCCCTTTCACTAAGACGATTTCGGGCCGAAAAAGGTTCCCGAAAATGGAAAAATTCCGGGCCCGGTCAACTCGCCTACGTGTATGATCCGCATGGACTTCCGTTTATTCCCGAGGCCGGCCAAGAATTATTCCCGGGGCCGGGAGAATGACAATGCAGCCGCCCAAGCCGCGTTCGACGGCCGCCAGCAGGATGCGCTGGGCCGCAATGCCGAGGTCGCCACTACGTTTCAGGACCTTTCCGGCCGAACTTCCGACTGCCGGAAGGTATCCTAAGTCCAAGAATCGCATAGGTTTACGTCAAAAGCGGGAGACGGGATTCGAACCCGCGACGTCCAGCTTGGGAAGCTAGCACTCTACCACTGAGTTACTCCCGCCTGGGCGATCCTTATCCACCCTGACCGCCCAACGACCCGTAAGTATAGCACGGCGCCGCCGGACGGCAAGGGGGTGGGAAGGCAGTTGGCCGTGCTGCCCTTGGATGCTTGCGGCGCCCCTCATGCACTTGGCATTCCGGCGGGGCGTTCGTCTCAGTATTCTCCACTCTCCAGAAGGGCGACCCACCGGCTGATGTGGCCGTCTTCGTCGGTCTGGTCCTTTTCGATCATGCGGCGGGTGTCGTCGTCCCAATCGATGCTGTCGAGCAACTGGGCATAGTGGTGAACGGCTTTGGTCTCGACCCACACGCCCGTACGCAGGATGCGTTTCTTCCCGCGCAGCCGGCTGAAGAAGCCGAAGCAGAATCCGACGATCCAGTAGCCAACCCGCAGGAGGCTCGGCCGGGCGCCGTATTCGTAGAGCTTGACCTGGAAGTCCTGGTGGTGCGTCATCTCGTTGCACATGGCGGCGATCAGTTGCCGGTTCAACTCTGTTTCCTCCTTGGTGATCTGGAACCGGTAGATGGTCATGGCCATGGTTTCGAGGTTGTGGAACACGCGGAGGGCCTTGATGATCGCGCGGCGTCGGGCGGGGGGCATCGGCTGGCGGCGCAACTTGAAATCCTCGTCGCGCATTGGGGGGCGGATGATTTTGACGTCGTACTTTTCGTGATCGACCACCATGGCGGCTGCCCTCTCTTCTTCTGTCGCAGGGTTGAATGCTGTGTGGTAATTGTACGGGGCGGGTCTACTGCCGGGAATGCCGGACGAGCCGATACGACCACATTGCCGTATCGAGCCCGACCGCCGGCACGAGTGAGCCCAGGACGGCGTAGAGCGCGGTGGCCATCACCTGAAGCGGCCCCTCGGCAACGACGGTGTAAGGTATCGGGAGAATATGGTCGGTAAACCAGGGCGGCCATCCGTACGTTGTCACCCAGTGGCAGGCCCCGGCCAGAAGCTGGGCCGCCAGCAGGGCAACGACCCCCCCGGAACGGCGAATGATCGCCGGGCAGTCGCGGAAGTGGCGCCACGCCACCAGCAGGAAGTTCGCCCCCGCCGCCGCGCCGGCGAGGGCCAGCAGCACGGCGGCCCAGGTCCAGAACGGCAACCATGTCAGACCGGCATTCGGCGGCACATACCGGAGTTGCACCCCAGCCAGGGTAAACAGGGAAGCGGTGCCCAGCGTACCCAGGCACCAGCGGCGCAGCGCCTTCGCGCGGCGATGTTCCCGGGCCGGGTCCTTCGCGAGCCACCGGGGCGACGTCACCGCCGCCACGGCCACGCAAAGCGCCAGAGGCAACGGGGCCGTGGCGGCATGCAGCCGGGCCGCGGGCACGCTGTCGGCCAGCACCCGCCAGACGCCGAGGGCGCCCGACACGATGACCGCTGCCAGCACGGCCAACCCCAGGTGGCGTACCGCGCGTCTTGCGTCGCGGCGCCACAAGCCGGCCGCCAGGGCCATCGCCCCGACCGCAGCCGGCGGCGCGAGCGTCCGGTGTACCAGGTTGAACAGCACGCCGGCATGTCCCCACATGCCGGGGGGCGGAAGGTAGAACCAGCGTCCGAATGTGGTCGGCCAGTCGGCAATGGCCATGCCGGCCCCGTACGCAGTCACCAGCCCGCCGGAGCCGATCACCAGGAACACCAAGCATACGAGTCCGCAAGCCAGTCGATTCACGCGCGCGGCCCCCCTGGCAAATTGTTGCTCGGTACCGCCTGACCCCAACCGACCGAACCGTCAGCGGCCGTGGTCTTGACGATGACCGTCCGATGCCCGAGCTGCTCGCCCCAGGGCCCTTCGAAGAATTTGAACCGGCCGGCGGTCGGGTAGCTGAGCGGAAACGTTTCGACGCGGGCGATTTCCAGTTCCGGCAGGGTCTCGCCTTTCGCCAGCGAGTAAAGCATTGCCGCGCCCGCCAGCCCGGCCGTCTGCGCCAGAAAGTTTCGTCGTGTCGATTCCGGCATGGTATTTCTCCCGTCGTTGCGGTGTACTTCAGCACCCATTGTGGCCCGGGCGGGAATTGGTTTCAAGCTACGTTGGAGTTCACGCTTCAGCGCGCCGGATGTCGCCCATACTTGGCTCGCACGCTGAAGCGTGAACTCCAACCAACCAAAGAGGTCCCCTTGCCCCGGCGCCGGGGGGCTGGCTGGGGACGATGGCGGCCGCCCGCCTCGCGCCGCTTGCGTTGCCGTGCGCGGCCGCATAAACTTAGCTCGATGGATGGGCCTATCTCCTCATCGGCCGGAGGGGACCGTCCCCCCGTGAACGGTAACCGAGTTGTGATTCCGCCGGCTGTGAGAATTAGACGTGAACGATAACCCGCCCACGGTCGAGCGGCCGCGGTTTCTCTTTCTGTGTTGCCAAGTGGGCGCCGAGGCGGCGGTCAAGGACGAGCTGGAGCGGGAGTGGCCCCGCTTTCGGTTCGCCTATTCCCGGCCGGGATTTTTGACCTACAAGCTGCCGGCCGGGCACGACTTGCCGGCCGATTTCGACCTGGGGCTGGTCTTCGCCCGGTGCTGGGGGTTTTCGCTGGGCACGGTGCGGGCCCCGGGCTTGGCGGAGTTGGCGCACGGCGTTTGGCCGGTCTACGGTGCGCGCCCGTGCCGGCGCGTGCACGTGTGGCCGCGCGACGCGCACCCGGTCGGCGAGCACGACTTCGAGCCGTCGATCACGCTGGAGGCCCGGCAGGCGCATACGGCCATTGTGAAAGCCTGCCCCCAGCACCGCGAATTGGCCGAAGAGGCTCACGATCCGCTCGCGGAGGCCCGGCGCGGCGAAATGGTGCTCGATTGCGTGCTGGTGGAGCCCGACGAGTGGTGGGTGGGATACCACCGCGCGGGGCGGCCCGCCTCGCGCTGGCCGGGTGGTATTCCCCCGCTCCGGCTGCCGCCGCACGCGGTCAGCCGCGGGTGGCTGAAGACGGAAGAAGCCCTGCGGTGGTCCGAACTGCCGATCCCGCGCGGCGCCCGCGTGGTGGAGTTGGGCAGCGCCCCAGGCGGTGCCAGCCAAGTGCTGCTGGCGCGGGGGTTCGAAGTGACGGGAATTGATCCGGCGGCCATGCATCCCAGCGTGCTGGGCGAGCCGGCGTTTACGCATCTACGGCGCCGGGTCCGGCAGGTCCGCCGTCGCGAGTTCCGCAAGGCCCGCTGGCTGCTGGCCGACATGACCGTGGCGCCCCAGTTCACCCTGGACGCCGTCGAGGCGATTGTCAGCCACCCGCAAGTGAACATCCGCGGCATGCTGCTCACCCTGAAACTGCCCGAGTGGCACCTCGCGGCCGAGGTGCCCGCGTACCTCGATCGCATTCGCCGATGGGGTTACAACGTCGTCCTTGCCCGGCAACTGGCGCACAACCGGCAGGAGATTTGCGTCGCAGCGCTGATGAGACCGTTCGGCCGAAAAAAGCCGGATCGAGCGGCCGCCGCTCGGCCGATGGGCAGGCCCTCGCGTCCCAAACGCCAGAATGCCGAAAAGGGCCAACTACCATTCATGCGAAAAGGCGGTTCTAGTCGAGACAATTAGGTAAGGATTCCGGGCGCGCGCGGGTGCCGGAAGGCCGAACTGTTTGCGAATCGGGCATCTGAGGGGAATACGATGCGGGTCGGGCGATCATTGGCCTGGGCAATCTTGGCAGTCTGGGCAGCCCTGCCGGTCTCGGCAGTCTCAATATCCGCGGCAGGGAGTGGCCAGGAAGCGGTCGGACCCGCCTTTCTCGTGCCGCCTGTCGACGAACGGGCTGCGGATGCCACCCCGGAAAGTTCGGCGCCCGGCAATTCGACGGTCCATCCGGGCAACGACGCGCCGGCCGATCGCGTTCCGGTGAACCACGCCGATTCGGACGATCAGCCCAACATGCCGCCGGCGGACGGCCCGTCGCCGAAACCGGACGAACCGGCGCTGGAAGGAAACCGCACATCCGAGGGGCCTCGACAGGCACCAGAGGATGATCCGGCACCGCCCGATGCCGACCCGCCGCCCCCGTCGACGCCCTCGGTCGGCGCGCCCCTTGCGGCGGGCATCGTTCGGCTGATGCAGGAAGAGATTGCCGCGGGGCTGCGAAAGCGCGGCGCCGACTCGCAGTTCCGCCGCTTCGAAGCGTACGCCGCCCAGCGGCTCGACACCACCGCCGCGAGCCGAAACACGGGGTCGGAGCTGACCGGCAACTGCCGGCTCCGCTGGTTCGACCACATGCTGCGCAACCCGCTGAAGGCCCCCGCCGAGGCCGAAAAGTTCACCCGCGACCTGCAGAAAGCCGTCCTCAAGGAACATGGCGGCTTGGGCGAGGTGCTGGCCATTGCCCGAAGAAAGATGGACTTGCCCGACCGCGCGCCGCGCCGCTTGCCCGAAGTCGATTCGCCGGAAGCGGCCCTGGAACTGCTGCGGCAAAGCCTCATCGACGCGCAGGCCCATTACGCGGCGGCCCTGCGGCCCCTGAACAGGCGCGAGGTCCGCGAGTTGGCCGCCGGCTTGTACAGCGTGTTCACCGCCAACGCCCGCCAGGGCCACACCCTGCCCGATCGGACCCGGGCGCGGCGGCTGACCGACCTGATGGAACGCATGGACCGCGGCGCGCTGTACGCCGCGGCCGAAGACCTCGTGCTGCTGGCCGATCCGCGGGTCCTCGACCAACTGGCGGCGATCCCCGAGTACACCGGCGCCCCCTTGCAGATGCGGGGCGTCAGCGGCACCATCGCCCGAATTATCGAAACGCCCGCCGGCACGATCGTGGTGGGCGGGCGCAGCGACAACACCTACCATCTCGACGACATGCCGGGCGTGGCCGCCGTGGTCGATTTGGGCGGGAACAACACCTATTACGAGGGCACCGTGTCGCTGCGCCGCCCCGTGCTCGTGGTGATCGACCTCGAAGGCGACGACAAGTACATCGGCAAGAAGCCGGGCATCCAAGGAGCGGCCGTCATGGGCATTTCGGTGCTCATCGACCGCGACGGCAACGATACGTACCAGGCGGTCGACGTGGCGCAGGGTTCGGCCCTGTGCGGGGTGGGCATCCTCATCGACTTCGGCGGCGACGACACGTTCGTCGGCCTGCGGCGGGCGCAGGGCACGGCCCTGGGCGGCGTCGGAATCCTCGTCAACCGCGACGGCCACGACCGCTACCGCGCCGCCATGTGGTCGCAGGGATTCGGCCATCCGTTGGGCTTCGGGCTGCTGGCCGACCTCGACGGCGACGACCATTACTACACCGGCGGCCTGTACCCGAATTCCTACCCCGAAACCCCCGGATACGAGGGCTGGGGGCAGGGGGTCGGCTCCGGCATCCGGCAGGTGGCCAATGGGGGCATCGGCGTCATCCTCGACGGCGGCGGCGACGACGTGTACGAGTACGATTACTTCTCCCACGGCGGCGGCTACTGGACCGGCCTGGGCTTCGCCCGCGACTTCGCCGGAAACGACCGGCGCGTCGGCGGCACGAAGACCGCCTACCACGGCGGGCGCCGCGCCGAGCGCGACTTCGTCCGCTTCGGCTGCGGCTGGGCGTGCCACTATGCCCTGGGGTTCCTCTTCGACGACGCCGGCGACGACCTGTACACCGGAACCATCATGTCGACCGGCTTCGCCTGGGACCTGGCCGTCGCGTACCTGATCGACTTCGACGGAAACGACGTGTACCACGGCAACCAGGGCAACGGCGCGCAGGCCGGGCTGGGCGTGCTGTTCGACTACAACGGCGACGACCAGTACCACGGCAACCGGCAGGGATACGCCGCCCCCACGATGACCTACCACCCCATCCGCGAAGCCGGCGGCAACTTCAGCTTCCTGATCGACTACGGCGGGAACGATACCTACGGCTCCGGCGCGCGGAACAACAGCTACCTGCAGCGCGGCAGCCCCGGCGGATTCATCATCGACCGCCCGCGGCGCGACGAACTGCCCACCCCCGTCGCCGACAAGCCGGCCGGCCGCGAGGCCGCGGGCTCGTAGCCAGATACCACAACGGCAGAGGAGTCGAACATGTCGTTCACGGCGAAAGCGTTTTGTTGTATGGGCCTGGCCCTGCTCCTGGCGCGCACGGCCCCGTGCGCGCCGCCGGAGCCGCCGGCGCGGAACGCCGCCGGACCGGTCCTGGCGCTGCCGAGCCCGGGCTTCGGCAATCGGCTGATCCCGGAGAACCTGATTTCCGACCTGACCTCGCGCGCCTCCGAGCCGAACGTGTTCCAGCAGCCGGAACGGGCGGCCGAGGCGGGCGGC
>SKJM01000244.1 GCA_007122045.1 Planctomycetales bacterium
GCGCCGGCGCCACGCAATTGGCCCCCGACGGGGAAGGAGCCTTGGTGTGGAGTGTGGGGCGCCTAGACGGACAAAGCCGCGAACGGCTTACCCTGCGGCTCGTTCCGCGCCAAAGCCGGCCGTTTGATCTGGCCATCCGCTGGCAGTACCAACCGCGTTCGCAACAGGCCCAAATCGAAGTGCAGGAGCCGAAGCTCGAAACGCAGTTGGACGGGCCGCGCGAGGTGCAGTACGGCCAAAGTGAGACCTACAAGCTGCGGCTTCGGAACACCGGGAACGGACCGGCCGAGAACGTCGTGCTGACACTGCTGCCCGTGGGAACGGGGGCCAACCAGCCTGTTTCACGCAGGTTGGGGCTCCTCGAAGCGGGCGCCGAGAGGACGATCGAAGTCGAGTTGACCGCAAGGCAAACCGAAAGCATTCAAGTGCGCGCCGAGGTGCGGGCCGATGGCGGGGTGGAATGCACGTTGGCCGAGCAGATCCTCGTCCGGCGGGCCGAACTGCAGCTTGCGGCCACCGCGCCGAGGGTCCGGTTCGTCGGCTCGGAGGTTACGTATGAGCTTCGTGTGGTCAACTCCGGAAACGCCGCGGCGAATAACGTCCGCCTCAGCGCGGCCGTTCCGGACGGCGCGAAGTACCTCGCTGGAATCGAAGGCGGGCAGCCGGAGGCCGACGGCAGCCGCGTAACGTGGATCCTTCCGGTGCTGGAACCCGGAGCGGAAGAACGTTACCGCATTCGGGCCAGCCTGAGGCGGCCGGGGGCGAACCGGCTGGAGTTCGCAGCGAAGGCCGACGGCGCGCCGGCCGCATCGGCCGAGGCCCTGACCGAGGTCGAAGCCATGGCCGACCTCGCCATGGAGGTGGAAGACCCCCGGGGGCCGATCCCCGTCGGCCGCGACGCAGTGTACAAGCTCCGCATTCGCAACCGCGGCACCAAGGCGGCCGAGAACGTCGCCATCGTCGCCTACTTTTCGCGGGGCATCGAGCCCGTGTCGGCGGAAGGGGGACCGCATCGCATCGGGCCGGGCCAGGTCGTGTTCACCCCCATTCCCTCCCTCGCCGCAGGGGCCGAAGTGGTGCTGAGCGTTCGCGCACGGGCCGAGCAACCCGGCAATCATGTCTTCCGTGCCGAGATGCACTGCAAACCGCTCGACACCCGGCTCGTGCGGGAGGAAACCACGCACTTCTACCAGGACGAGACCGGCACGGCGACCGCCCCGGAAACCGGCCCGCTGAACACGGCCGATCGGCGCGCCGCAGCCGGCGAGGCGGTGCAGCCGGAATCGCCCTCGCAGCCGGCCGCCGAGCCGCGCCGCTGAACGTTCAGGGCTCCTCCATTTCGGAGCAGGTGCAGGCCGCGGCCATGTAGTAGGCACACGCCGCTGTGCCGTCCCCTGGTAAAGCAGTCTGCACCAGAAACGGAAGAGCCACATTCAGGCGCGTCGTCGGGCGAACCAGCCGAACGCGAATCCCAGCATTGCGGCGCCGACCGACACGCCTCCGAACACCAGCGGATCGCCCGCAAAATAGTTCACCAGGTTGCCAAACACCGCGGCGGCGGTCAGCAACAGGGCCAGGGCCACGATGATCGTGGCCACGGTCAGTGTGCGGATGGCGGCCCGAATGGAGTGGAGCATCGCCCGCAACTCGTCGGGCGGGGGCGATTCGGGAGGCGGGGAAGGCGTTTCGTTCATGGCAACTCGGGTTGGGCGTGGAGGGTTCCATTGTAGTCGAAGCCCTCGACGCCGAGCTTCAGCCGGAAGACGGCTTCCTTGGCAGCGACCGTCGTGTAGAGATATCCGTTGTGGAAGTGGCAGTTGGTGGCCCGGCCGCCACCGGCGTCGTACTGGCGGATCAGCAGGCCCGTGTCCACGTCGACCACGTTGATCACGCCGCCGCGCCACATGGCCACATAGAGCCGGTTGCGGGCATCGACGACCATTCCGGCGGGGTCAAACTTTCCACCCACAAAGGTGCCTCGCGTTTCATCCGGAAAGTCGGCCAGCACCCGCCGGTTCTCGACCGTGCCATCTTCGGTCAGATCGTACATCACCACGCGGTATTGCCGGCTCTCGGCAACGCAAAGGCGCTTTTGATCGACGGTGACGGCCATGCCGGTCGGGTAAGCCAGGCCCGTCGCAAGCAGCGAGGTCTGGCCCGTGCGGACATCGTAGCGGTAGACCGAGCCGGTCGGGTCATCGGCCGTGGAATCGCCGGGGTCGGTGAAATAGATATTGCCTTGGAGATCGAGGGCCACGTCGCTGATGGTCTCGAAACGTTGGCCTTCGGCCCGTTCGGCCAGAACCTCCGCCTGCGTGCCGTCGGCGTTGACGCGCAGCAGGCGTCCGCCGCCGAAATCGGCGACCAGCAGCCGTCCCACGCTGTCGAGTCTGATGCCGTTGGCTTGCGGGATTCGGCCTTCGACGGGCGCAAGTTTGCGCAGATCGGCCAGGATCGAAGCGGTGCCGTCGGCCGCGATTCGCCCGATGGTGCCCAGTTCCCGGTAATTGGCCACGAACAGGTCGCCTGCGGCGTTCAGCGCCGGTCCGGCGGCAAAGGCGAGCCCGGTGGCCGCCAGTTCCGGCTGCACGGAGTGGGAGGGCGGCAGGTCAGCGTGCTCCGCACTCCGGCCCTCCGGCAAGCCTGCCAGGGAGCCGAGGCATACGAGAAGAACCGCACAGCGTTGCATGGTCGCACCTATCCGGGAAACCCGGCCCGAGGAAATCGCATTGGCACATCAGGGGGGCGGCCCGAAACGGTCCGATTCCGCCCCGCGCCGACGCCGCCAGACCTTGGCAACCGGTAAATTGGTGTATACCGACTGCCATTGCAGCTTTCCATTTTATGCAGGCTCCGGCGGTGATGCAACCATTGCATCGGACA
Source organism: Planctomycetales bacterium (assembly GCA_007122045.1). Lineage (GTDB taxonomy): Bacteria > Planctomycetota > Planctomycetia > Pirellulales > Thermoguttaceae > PWXP01. Next base: position 2,884 of record SKJM01000244.1, read on the forward strand.
CCCTGTCTCAGGCCGCGCCCCATTTTGCCCATAGCTCGCACATTGCCCCTTTGTCGGGCAAAGCGCCCTTCTCGAATTGCTCGCAGGCCGCTATACTACATGTCCTTCCGGCTTCGCCATACTGCCGGTTCCCAACACGCTTCCGGTGCTGGAACCGGCGCTTTTCCGAAAGCTGGGCGGATAGCCTCGTGCGGCAACCCCCGATCGCCTTGTCTCGGGTAGTCTTCCCTACATCCATCGAGGGGGTGCCTTGGGGACGGCCCGCGGAATGTTTGTGCGTCGCACGACGCGGCATGGTTTCCGACAATCGGTCACGGGCTCGGCAGGATATCGATGAGGAACATGGTTTGCTTTCGGCTGGCAATCGCGCTGCTTTGCGCATCCGTGTTGGGGTGCGGCACCACCAAGTGGACCGACACCCGGCGAACGGCCACCGAGCAGATTCTCCTTTCCACCGCCATGGACCGGGCGGTGAGCCAACTCGACTTTCGCGCGCTCGCCGGCAAGGACGTCTTTCTCGACCCGCAGTACATCCGAGGCGCCACCGATTCAGAGTATCTGATCAGTACCCTGCGGCAACACATGCTGGCCTCCGGCTGCGTGCTCCGGGACAAGAAAGACGAGGCGGATTATATCGTCGAGGTGCGCGCCGGCGCCGTGGGCACCGACCGCAACGAGGTGCTGTACGGCGTGCCGGCCACCGAACTACCGCCCATCGTGGCAGCCACGGGCATTCCAGGGGCGCTGCCCGAAATACCCTTCGTCAAGAAAACCGAGCAGCGCGGCATTGCCCGGATCGCCATGTTCGCGTACAACAGCCAAACGGGGCGGCCCGTGTGGCAGTCGGGCACGATCCCCGTGGAAAGCACCGCCCGGGACCTTTGGGTGTTTGGCGCGGGACCGTTCCAACGGGGCACCATCTACGACGGCACCAAGTTCGCCGGCGACAGGCTGAGCATCCCCCTGATCGACCCCATGTCGCGCCGCGACAGCCGCGATTCCTTCTGCGTGTCTGACGAGGCCTATTTCGCCGAACCCGTCGACGCCGAGGAACTGGCTGCCGATTCCGCCGGGCCGGACGAGGAGGGTACCCCGGTTGAGCCCGCCGGGCACGTCGAGGAAGTCGAGGAGGAGCAATGACACCGGAAGGGCCGATGCCCCAGCTCCAGGACCTCGCGGAAGCGGCGGGCCGGGAGACCGCGCCGATCATCGCCGTCGATATCGGCAACGCGCGGATCAAGTTCGGCCGGTTCGACCCTGACGCCGAGCCGCCGCCGGCCCCCGACCCGCTCGCAGCATGCGGCCGGGGTTCGCCACGCCCCTCCCACGGCACTTCGGCCGCCGGCGGCCTGCCGTCGCCTTCCGGCACCCTGGTGCTGGACGGAGCCCGGCCTCCGTTGGAGGAACTGGCCGATTGGCTCGCCCCGGCGGCGCAGCCGGGCGCCTCGTGGTGGATCGGCAGCGTGAACCGGCGGGCGACGACGGCCTTGCTCGACTGGCTGCGCGCGGCGCGCCCGCACGATCCGGTAACGCTCCTCAGTTCGGCCGATTTGCCCTTGGTCGTCCGGTTGCCGGAGCCGGACAAGGTGGGCGTCGACCGGCTGCTCGACGCCGTGGCGGCCAACGCGCTGCGTCCCTCGGGATGCCCCGCCGTGGTCGTCGACGTCGGCACGGCCATTACCGTCGATCTGGTCGCGCCGGATGGGGCCTTCTGCGGAGGGGCCATTCTGCCCGGCATCGCCATGTCTGCCCGCGCGCTGCACGAGTTCACCGACTTGCTGCCTCGGGTCGACGCGGCCGAGCTTCGCGAGCCTCCACCCGCCGTCGGAACGTCCACTGTCGACGCCCTGCGCAGCGGCCTGTTCTGGTTCGCCGTCGGAGCCATTCGCGAGGTGATCGCCCGGATGACCGCTGAGCAGAAAGCCGGCGGACCGCCGCAGTGGCCGCCACCGCACGTACTGCTGACCGGCGGAGCCGGCGAAGCGGTAGCCGCACTGCTCGGACCGCGAGCCCGACTCGTGCCGCATCTCACGCTGGCGGGCATCGCCCTGACGGCTCGAACCCGTTCACCGGGCGCCTGAGTCCAGCCGTTCCGCCATCGCGTGCAGCCGGGCGCGTTGTCCTTCGGTGAACGGCACCGCCGCGCCCGGAGGCGGAGGCTCGGGGACGAGGCAGGCGCTGATGTGACCCAACAGGTCGGCAATTCCCTCGCCGCGCAGCGCGCTGGTGGCGATCGTCGCGGGTCGTGGGCCGGGGGCGGGCGGCAGGTCGCACTTATTGTCCACCCGCAACGCTTCCGGCCACGCGCGAAGCCACTGCGCTTCCTCGCCGGCAAGGGCAGCGGCACGGTCGAACACCAAGACCACCAGATCGGCGGCGGCAAGCCGCTCGCGCGCCAGGGCCGTGCCGCCGCGCAGCACCGCATCGGCCGGCCGCCCGGGCGCCTCGGCCGACAGCCCCGCGGTATCGGTCAGTTCGACGGGCCAGCCGTCGACGGCGGTGGTGGCGGCGAGCGCATCGCGCGTGGTGCCCGGTGTGGGATGGACGATGGCCCGCTCGTATCCCAGGATCGCGTTCATCAAGCTGCTCTTGCCCACGTTGGGGCGGCCCGCCAGAACCACGCGCCACGGGTCGATCAGGTGCCGGCCCACCTCGGCCCGGGCCAGCAAGGCCTGTATGCGTTCCCGTGCAGCGGGGCGGTTGCCGGCGGCCAGCAGCCGCTCCACCTCGGCCATGGCGCGGTCCGACGATCCGCCGAACTGATCGAGCAGGATGGCGGCCGTGCGTTCGGTGCGGGCCTGTGCCAGGGCGATTCGGGCCTCGGCGGCGACCGGGCCAGCGGCCTGCCGGCGCGCCCACTCCTGCCACTCGACCCGCGCCGCACCGGCATCGGCCAGGGCGCACTCGATGCGGGCGACCGCCGCCGGGCCGCCGTGGCAGTGCAGCTCCACCGCGTCGTCGCGACGGTGGACGATGACCGGCTCGCCCGGTTCCGCGCCAAAAAGGGCCAGGATCGGCCGGTCGGTGGGCCAACGTTCCAGCGGCTTGCCGGACCGGGCCCGAACTTCGGCGGCCACGGCGCCGACCGCGCCCGTTCCCTCGGCCCGCACCGTCGCGATGGCCGCGGCCCCGGGCGGGGTAAGACGGATCATGGAAAACGAGTCGGATTCCGGCATGGTGCCAGCAGGTCGATGCGCGGGCGGCCGCTCCCTCACGAAAAAAAGGACCAATGTAGCAGGCACACGCCGTTGTGCCGTTCGCCGGCAAAGCAGTCTGTTCCCAAAACGGAAGAGCCAAAGCTGGCTTCACCACGGAACTGAAGCGTATCCGCGAGGAGACGGAAAGTCAAGGGTGTGCAGGCACGAACGCAGGGGCGTGCCCGTCATTTCCGGCAGTACGGCGATTTCACCCAAGTGCCGGGTTTGCGCGTGGAGGACTGGTTACATTGAGGATCGGCGTCGCCGAGCCGTCTTCCTGGGGGGGTTTCAGTACCCTACATGGCCCCCTGGCCTGAACCTCGTTGCCGGCGTATAATGGCCCGCTAAGGTAAGCGACCTGCCCCGGCGGGGCGCATGATCGATCACTGTGGACAGCGAGGAGATGCCATGAAAGGAAATCCCAAGGTCATCGAGGTGCTCAACAAGGCCCGCGAGCAAGAGCTGTTCGCGATCCAGCAGTACATGCTCCACCACTACGAGCTGGAAGACCAGGACTACGGCAAGTTGGCCGACTACCTCAAGAAGATCGCCATCGTCGAGATGCGCCACGCCGAGATGCTCGCCGAGCGGATCCTCTTCCTCGAAGGCGAGCCGGTGACCAAGCCCCCTGGGCAGATCCAGCGCGGGCAGGACATCGCTGAATTGGTCAAGAACGACCTGGAACTCGAATACGGCGCCATCCGCAACTACAACGAGTACGCCAAGGTCTGCGAGGCCGAGGGCGACAACGCCTCCAAACAGCTCTTCCAGGAGTTGCTGCTACAGGAAGAGGGCCACGCCGACGACTTCGAAGACGTCAGCGACCACCTGGCCAAGCTCGGCAACGACTACATCGCCGGTCTCACCACCAAACCCTGAGCGGGCGAGCGGCCATCAGGGGCGGGCGAAAGGGGGCGGCCCCACAGCGGCACGCACGCGACGTGCCGTACGTGGTGGTTTGAGTTACCCACTTGTTACGAAACGGCCCGGGCAGCGTCGTATCATGGCGGTGTGGTGTCCATCTCGGTCCTGTGTTGCGTCGTCCGGAGGTGGACGTGCGTGGCCAAGCCGATTGGACACTGCCCGCTGCCGGGCCGCCGCGCGTGCGCGCGTTGGTTGCCCGTAACGACGCGGCAAAGCGAGGCACGGCGTTGGGCCGCTTCCGTGCCCGGCCTTCGCGAGCAGCAAACCGACACCACCGAGGCGTTATCCATGACGATTCGACCCGAGACGCTATGCCGGGCGTTTTCCGAGCAATTCGGCCGGGCTGCCGAGCACGTGGTCCGCTCGCCGGGCCGGGTGAACCTGATCGGCGAGCATACCGACTACAACGACGGATTCGTGCTGCCGATGGCCATCGATCGGGCCGTGTGGCTGGCGGCCGCCGGGAGCGAGGGCGGGCGGGTGCGCGTTCACTCGCTCGATCGGCGCGAGACGGCCGAGTTCTCGCTGGCCGAGCTGCGCCGCGAGAACGCCGGCTGGATCGAGTACTTCAAGGGCGTGGCCTGGTGCCTCAGCGCCGAGGGCGCGGCGGCAGGAGCCGATTCCGGTTCCTCCGGCACGGCGCCCGATGCGCCCGGCGCCGCCGTGTCGGCCGCGCAGACGGGCCCGACCCCTTCGCCCGCCTTGCCCGGCTTCGACGCGGTGCTGGCCGGCGACGTGCCGATCGGCGCCGGGCTGTCCTCGTCGGCCGCATTGGAAATGGCCGCCGCCCGGCTGTTCGCGGCGCTCGGCAATCAGCCGTGGCAGCCCGTGCCCGCCGCGCTGCTGTGCCAGAAGGCCGAGAACCGCTGGGTGGGCGTCAACTGCGGCATCATGGACCAGTTGGCCTGCGGTTGCGGGCACCTCGGGCACGCGCTGCGGATCGACTGCCGCTCGCTGGAAATCGAGCACGTACCGCTCCCCGCCGGCACGGCCGTCGTGGTGCTCGACACGGCCACCCGCCGCGGCCTGGCCGACTCGGCCTACAACGAGCGCCGGCGGCAGTGCCACGCGGCGGCCGAACAGCTTGGCGCCGCCGCGCTGCGCGATGCCGACCTGCCGCGGCTCGAACGGCTTGCCGGAAGCCTGGACGCAACCACCTGCCGCCGCGCCCGGCACGTGATTACCGAGAACGCCCGGACCCTTGAGGCGGTCGGCGCCATGCGCCGCGGCGATGCGTCGGCCCTGGGCGCGCTGATGAACGCAAGCCACGCCAGCCTGCGCGACGATTACGAGGTGTCCTGCCCGGAACTCGACGCCATGGCCGCCTGCGCGCGCCGGCACCCGGCATGTTTCGGCGCCCGAATGACCGGCGCCGGCTTCGGCGGCTGCGCGGTGGCACTGATCGACGCCGCCGCGGCCGAGCCTTTCGCAACGGAAACGGCGGCCGCCTATCGCACTGAAACGGGCCTGACGCCGGCGCTTTACGTAACGTACCCTTCAGCGGGCACGGAGGTGCTCGCACCGGCGGACTGGGTGGCACGTCCCTGAGCCTACGGCGGCGTAGAATAAGCAACTACCGGAGTTAACGACGCGCAGCACCTCATCGAAGGTCGCCACGGGCTGGTTGGCCAACAAGACCCACCCCAGGGCGGCCTCGTCTCGGGGCGGCTACTCGTACACAAACGTGGCGGTGGCCGTCGTGTCGCGGTCGGCGATGAGCCGGACCCAATGGGCGGCGTAGCCGGCGGGGAACTCGTGCACCAGCGGTTCGCCCGGCGGCACCTCGAACCGCCCGTACTCCACATAGCGCCCCTCGGCCGTCACGTCCACCTCGACGGTCACCGTCACCGGTTGCTCGCTGCCGTGGCCGAGCGTGAGCGTCTTGCGGTCGTAGCCGGTCATCAGGTACGGGTCGCTGGGCACGCCCGCCTCGACGGCCGATTCGTGCCACGGCCCGCCCGTGCCGGTGGGCTTGCCCAGGTTCCACAGGTCGTCGATATCGCCGAACCACAGGCCCAC
>SKJM01000015.1 GCA_007122045.1 Planctomycetales bacterium
CGCCACCACCTTCCCGTCCTTCAGCGCGACCGACTGGATACTGACCGCGTACCCGCCCGTATTCCGCATGCCCATGTCGACCACCAGCACGGTGTGCTCGGTGAAGTCGATCTCCGGCGGTTCGCCGCGGCCGCGAGCCTTCCACAGGGCTCGGAAGCTTTGCCGGTCGGTAACCACGCGTCGGGCCGGCGTTCGGCCTCCCTGGCTGCCCTGCCACTGGTTGACGATGCGTACCGCCGGGCCTTCGGCCTCGCCTCCCACGTTCACCGTTACGGCGAAGGTTTTCGCCGGCTCCCGATCCTTCTCCCACGGTCGCACGTAGCGCATCGCCACGGACGCCTCGCCTTCCCGAACAGCCAGGAACCGGGCAACGAACGTGCCGACCGCCCCGGGCAGGGCTCGGCCGGGCGGCTCGTAGGCCACCCTGCCCTTCGGCACCATCGCATCGCCCTCGACGGGCCCGACCGTCCACCGGAACCCCGTAGTCGGGTTCCATGCCAAGCGGACGACGACCTCCTGACCGACGGCCGCCTCGATCGTCTTGCCCGCGTCGGCTTCGGTCAACACAATAGGCTGTGCGGTTTCCGGCACGGCTTCCGGCACCGGCGCCGGGTCGCCCGGTTTTGGCTCCACACCGGCGGCAGGCGTCAGCCACACTGCCGGCCCCAACAGCAGGGCAGCCCCCAATAACGATGTCAAACTTCTCATGGCTTCACTCCTCTCCGGTTGTCTCCCTGCACGCGCGGCGCGCCACACGCCCGCCCGCCGGGAGCCTGCAACGTCCCCCAAGGTCATTCTTCCCCTTTCGCCGCTCCAGGTCAAGCGCTGGCGTTGGGGTTACAATAGGTGCAGCAGCGGGCTGTCGCGTCGTCATGGATCATCGCATTCGCCGCGCCCAGAATCAGATGGTTCGGCACCCCTCGAAAGAGGGCCAATTAGCCCACTTGGCGAGAATGTGCTCAAGTCCGGTTGTGGCGGCTGCGGCGGTGGGCGGCTGGAGCCCCAACCGCTCACGGCCGACGAAGAACGCCAGTTTCAGGAGCACTTGGACGAGGTCGAGGAGTTTGAGCGAACCGGCGGGGCTGCGCCGGAATGATAGCTGCTATAGGACCACCCCGCGCTCTTGCCCGTGGCTGAGAGCGAACCGGTGTTCGATGGGTTGCTGCGATGGCCTGAGCCCGGATTCCCGCACTCAGCGCTCCTCCGCCTTGCCGAACACCATCAGGAACCGGTCCTCGGCGGGCGCCGGCGCCTCGGCCCGGAGTGAGAAGCCGGCCGCTTCCATGTCCTCCCGGACCACCGCCGTTTCGATCTTCCGGTGATGGCTCGCCTCGCGGCGCGAGAGCGGTTCGGTCGCTTTCCGGTCCAAGATGTAAACAGTTCCGCCCGGCGCAAGGCGCTCGCGGAGGTTCGCCAGGAGCGCTTGGCCGTGGAACAGCAGGTGGTAGCTGTCGAGGAAGAAGACCGCGTCGATGGGCTCCGGCCCGAGGTCCGGATCGCCCTCGAGCGCGAGCACCGACGGCAATTCGACGCCCGCCGGCAGCGGTGGGCGTTCGTCCTTCTGCGTGGCCCATTCATGGAGGACGATGTCGAGCCCCGGCCCGGACGATTGCTCAAGGATCGGCCCGATCAGGTTTCGGGCTTCGCCCAGGGCGATGAAGACGGGCCGCTCACAGGGCTGCCTGTCGGAAAGGCCGAGGAGCACACCGGCGGCGTCTTCCGCCAGCGGGAGGAACGGGTCCGGGTCGCCGTCCGGCAGGCTTGGCGCGTCGGGGCGTTGGAACACCAGGACGAACGGTTCCTTCTCGTGCCAGACTTCCTCGGCATAGCCGGCGAAGGCGAACCCCTCCTCGCGGGCCTCGCGCACCACGGTCGTTTCGGCGGTCCAATGGTGCTGGCGCTGCCGCACTTCAACGGGAACCCAGTTCCGCAAGGTGCCGCGATGCCGATCGACGACTACCAGGTATCCGCCCGGCTTCAGGCCGCGCAGGATGCCGCGGAGCATTTCGCGGGGATTCGAGAAGTGGTGGTACACCTGCCGCATGTAAACCAAGTCGGCCGCTGCTTCCGGCAGGCGGGGGTCGTCGGAGCGGCCGAGGATGGTCTCCACCTGCGCGAGGTCTCTCTTCTCGGCCGCCTCCCGGAGCGACGCGATCGACCGGTCGGCGATGTCCTGGGCGTACACTTTCCCGGTTGGGCCCACCACGTCGGCGAACAGCCACGTATCGTGGCCCCGGCCTGCGCCTAGATCGACGATGACTGCGCCCTCGCCAACCCCAAGCCGGGCGGTCAAACTGCGGATTCCCTCCGCTCGGTTCGCCGGCCTGGAGGCCTCATCGGGAGCCACAGCCCCCGGCGCCGCTACCGGTTGCCCCCACATCAACCAGGCGGCGAAACCGACCAGTGCCAGCCAACCCCGGCAGCCGAGCCGCCTCTCGGCTCTGCAATGCCGGATTGAATGACCATCTGCGGAAACGGAAACGCGCACACCAAACCTCCGGCCGCAAGGACGCATCGGATCGAGCCTCAATCGTGACGGTTACGAACCATAGTACCCAGGCTGCCGACCGGAGTCAAACGCCCATATTTCGAATCCGGCGCACAGGACCCCCATCCCGCCGAAGGCGCGCGTCGGGAGTTAATCCATCCCCTCACGCTCCCTCGAACCATACCTCGATCTCCGCCCATTCGTGAGCGCCCAGGGGGATGCTGACGCGGTCGCCGGCGACGTCGAGACGCGCGGGGGGGCGGTTGGGGCCGGCAAGCTTTTCCGCTTCTGCCGCGGGGCGCAGCACCCGCAGCCCAAGCTGGGTCTTTCGGCCGTCGGTCTCGATCAATCGGAGCCGGAGGCCGGCCAGATGCGAAGGATCGATGGCCGGAGGCTCGTGCTTCGGGGCCGAGGACGCCGCCGGCCTCGCGTCGGTCGGCGGCGTTTCAGGCGGCGGCGGGGGGCTCGCCTCGGGGTCCCAATAGTCCTCCGAGAGGTAGCCGTCCAAACTCGCTTCCCCTGGAGGCGGCTCGGCGACGGCCGGCGGCCGGGCGGGAAGCGGCTCCCAGTGGGTTACCAGCACGTTGCGGTGGTCGAGGTGAAACAGCCATCCGCCCCCCGCCGGCGACGGTCCGGCCAGCGGCAGCGCGATTGGCGGCACGAGTTCATCGAGCCCCGCATGGGCCGGGCTCGGCAGGTCGAGCCCGATGCCCAGCCGGAAGCGCCGCGCCGTCTCCCCCCGCACGACCAGCAGCGTATCGAGGCGGCGGAGGCCGAACCGGCGGTGGTAGGGCAGGCCGCCGGATAGGACGGTGGTGCGGGTATCGGCCGTGCGCACGTCGATGAAATGCGGCGCCTCGAGCAGGTTCGCGTCGGTCGGGAAACTCAGTTGCCCCACGCTCCGATACCAGTTGGCCGTGGCGTCGTTGAAGGCGAAGCGCGCAGCGTAGTACGAGTTCCAGGGATTGGCTCCCGGCTCGGTATCGGGCTCCAGTTCGATTTCGATCTCGACCACCCGACCGCCCCGCCACAGCCGCGTGGTCTGCCGGAAGCCGGCCATGCGGCGGCCCTGGCGGCTGACGAGCCGGCCGCGGCAGCGCAGCTCGCCCACCAGCGGCCCGGCGGCCGCAACCTGCCAGGCGTCGGCGGCCTGGATGGTGTAGTGGGCGTCGTCGGCCGGGTCCGATTCATCGCAGTCGGGCAGGCGGAGGGCAAGCTGCTGGGCCAGGCGGGCGCCGCGGGTCCGGTAGTCGGAGATGCCGCGTATGGCGCCCGTGTACCGGTCGAACACCACCTCGCACCGCTCGTTGCGCAGCACGAGCCGGTCCTCCAACTCCTCGGCCATCGGCGGTTCGATCGCCGATTTCGGCGTGCGCCGCAGCCAGCCGGTTTTCGGTTTCGGTGCGGGCTCGGGGGACGCCCCCGCGGCGCCCGGCTCGATGCGGGCGAAGCCCATGGCGGGCACGTCCACCACCGCCACGCGGGTCGCGTCGGACCCGCCGGCCGCGCGAACCGCACCCCCGGCGCCGGGCAGTTCGAGCGGGTCGGGCCAAGGCAGGCACAAGCGCTGCTGGGCGGCGTGTGGGTTCAGCAGGAGGAATCCGCCCGCGGCCGCCGCGCCGGCGTTGCCGGCTACCGCTCCCCCGGGTTGCGAACCAGCCGCACCCTCCTGGAATCCGAGCGCGGCGGCCAGCCTCTGCCCGGCGCGGGCCAGGGCCGACTCCAACGCGGCGCCGACCGCCGGGTCGGCGCTGCTACGCTGGGCCTGCTCGACTCGGGCGACGAGTTCTTCCAGGTCGTCTTGGGCGCTCGGGTCGATCCGCCCGGACGCGCACGCGGCAAACGCCTCGAGCGCCCGGGCGGCGTCGAGCGTCGCCCGATTGTGGAAGTAGGCCATCCACCTCGAGATGGGGTCCGGTTCGCCGGCCGCCACCGACTGCCGCAGATAGGGCGTGTGGTACTGGTCAGGGGAATACGCCGCCGACTGGCCGGACATGGCCGTCTGCTCGAAGTAATCGTCGATGGTGGCGAACGAACCGATCGCCCGCACCGTGCGCGCCGACCGGCGCAGGTCGTCGTACCAAACGCTTGCGGCGGCAGGCCAGTGGGCGAAGACGGCCGTGGCCGTGTGGTCGAGGTCCATCACGTCGCCGAGACGCTCGGCCAGGCGGAGGAAGCTTGCCGGGCAGCCGGCGTCGAGCGGGAGCCGCGCGAGGGCCTCGAAGCTGCGCCCATCGACGCCCTGCCACTGCACCCGGCTCTGGTTTCCGGCGGGAAAGCGGCCCTCGTCGAGTGTGAAGTGCAGCGCGGCCTTGAAGCCCAACTGCCGCAGGACGGGAGGAAGCATGGGAGTGAGCCCAAAGAGACGCCGGCCGAAGACCGCCGGCCGTTGCCCCAGGTGCTCCTCGTAGGCGGCCAGGCCGCGCTCGAGGTGGAACCGAATCGCCTCCGGCGGCAATAGCGGGAGCGGGCGCTCCTCGTACTCGCCGCCGATCAGCCCCACCGTCTTCTTTTCCAACCGGCCCTTCAGCAAGGCGAGAGTTTCCGGGTGCTGCCGGGCCATCTGGTCCATGAGCGCTCCGGAAATGAGCAGGTTCACCGGTTCCTGTTCGCGGAGGGTTTTCTGCAGCGACGGGCCCAAGGTGGTCGGCGCCACGAGCGTGAGGTCCAACAGCCGCGACTCGACGGGGTAAAAATACTCGCGCGCGTCGCCCAGCAGGTCGAATCCCGACTGCAACCGCCGGCGGGCCTCGGCGCCGTTGCCCTGGGCGGCTTCTTCGGCCGCCGCAACCACCGCCGTGCGGAACGACGCCTCGTCGAGGTTGCTCATGTAGCGGAGCTGTCGGGTGAGCAGTTCCACCAGGAAATAGCAGAAACCAATGGCCAGGAACTCGGCCACCAGGTCGGGCTCGTAGGTGGCGGCAGGCGGCTCCACGGCGTCCAGCAGCGCGGCGATCAGCCGCCTCCGATCATCGCCGGCGGCCAGCACCCGAGGTGGATCGCCATCCGCCCCATCCAGCCACCCCTCCGGCAACAGGGGGCGGCTGCACTCGGGCAACACGAACCAATGGCCGGCGTGATCGGTGGGCGGCCGGTCGGCCGGGTGCCACCCGGGAATCTCGCCGGTGGCCAGCAGGAGGGCCGGATGCCACATGGCGGTCCAACCGGTGAGCAGCTCCTGGGCCTCGCTCGCCGGGCGGTCGAGGGCGAGGCTCTCGATCGTGTCGCAGGGCAGGAGGATGGCCAAGTGGTCCGTTTTCATCGTCAAAGCCTGTTTCGCCGGGGGAACGGCCGGTGGTTAGTTCATGGAGTGCCCCTTCGCACGCCGTATCTTCGGATTATACTATGTTCATGACGGTTGACGTGTGGCGGCCCCGACAGGACTAGCCCTTTCCCCCCGACCGAAGTTGCGCCGGGCTGTCCACCGCCGGAAACCGCAAAGCCGAAAGCACGCGGGGGGCCATGGTTGACAGGCGGTTGCCCATGGCGATACACTGTAAATAAGGAACAGGAGGGATAGTCCGAACCGGCTCGCGTTTCTTCGTATGGCCAAGTCGGACCTTGGACTGTCAGGAACAGAGAAACGCCGGCCACCGTGAGGTGATCGGCCCGCTTTTCCAGAGAGGCGCTGCGCGATGGGTAGAACGGGTGCCGTTTGGGGGATTGACATTGGCCAATGCTCGCTCAAGGCTCTTCGATGCCGACCCCACGAGGACGATCCCGAGAGGATTGTCGCCGATGCGTTTGACTTCATCGAGTATCCGAAGATACTCAGTCAACCCGATGCCGACCCCGACGAGTTGATCGCCGAGGCGCTGACCCAGTTCCTCGCGCGCAATTCGGTCGAGGGCGATCGCATGGCCATTTCGGTGGGCGGCCAGGCCGGGTTGGTCCGGTTCATCAAGCTGCCGCCGGTCGAATCGAAGAAGATCCCCGACATTGTGCGGTTCGAAGCCCGCCAGCAGATCCCGTTCGACCTGAACGACGTGATCTGGGACTACCAGCGCCTCGGCGGCGGGGCCGAGGAAGAAGGATTCGCGCTGGAGACCGAAATCGGCCTGTTCGCCATGAAGCGCGACACGGTGCTGGCCACCCTGGAACCGTATCAGAAGGCGCGGCTGGAGGTCGACTACGTGCAGCTTACGCCCCTGGCGCTGTACAACTTCGCCGTGTTCGACCAGCTTCCGGAACTGCCGCCTCCCGATGAGTACGATCCCGAAGACCCGCCCGAGTCGCTGGTGATCGTCTCGCTCGGCACCGATGCCACCGACCTGGTGGTCACCAATGGATATCGCGTATGGCAGCGCAGCGTGCCGATCGGCGGGAACCATTTCACCAAGGCGCTGACGAAGGAATTGAAGCTCACCTTCGCCAAGGCCGAGCACCTGAAGCGGAACGCCACCGCGGCCGAAGATCCCAAAGCCGTGTTCCAGGCCATGCGCCCCGTGTTCAGCGACCTGCTGACCGAACTGCAGCGGTCGATTGGCTACTTCAGCAGCATCAACCGCTCGGCGAAGATCGGCCGGGTGGTGGCGCTGGGCAACGCCATCAAGCTGCCCGGCCTGCGCCGCTACCTGTCCCAGAGCCTCGGGTTCGAGGTCGAGCGGGTCGAGCAGTTCTCCACCTTGACCGGCTCCCAGGTGCTTTCCGCCCCGGCCTTCCGGGAAAACGCCGGCAGCTTCGCCGTGTGCTACGGGCTGGCCTTGCAGGGGATGGAGCGGGCGCAGCTCAGCGTCAACCTGCTGCCCGGCGAAATTGTGCGCGAACGGCTCATTCGGCGCAAGAAGCCGTGGGCGGTCGCCGCCGCGGCCATGCTGTTGCTCGGCGGCGCCATCAGTTATGCCAGCCATACGCTGGCCCTGAGCACCGTGGACCCTGAGGTTTGGCGCACCGCCGAGAGCCGGGCGACGACCGTCACCACCCGGGCCTCGCGGGTGCAGGCGGAAGCCGAGGAGGTCGTGCAGGCCTTCGACGACACGCGGAAGATCGGCGAACACCTGATCGGCAACGTCGAGGGGCGCATCTTGTGGCTGGAGGTTCTGAAGGCCATCAACGAGTGCCTGCCGCCCTACGACCGCGAAGACCGCCTGGCCGAGGCCGCCGAGCCCGACCCGAATGTTCCCCCCGCCCGAGAGATCGCCCAGCGCGGCGAACTGTACATCACCAACGTGAACGTGCAGCGGGCGAACGACTTGGCCCAGTGGTTTGCGAGGGTGCATCACTGGTACCAGCCCGATGCCGATGAGCAGATCGTCGCGCCCGACACCGACGAGGAAGGGGCCGAGATCCCCGGCATGCCGCCGGCAGCCGGGATTGGCGCAGCGACCCCAGGCATGGGCGGCATGGATGGCATGGATGGCATGGATGGCATGGGCGGCATGGATGGCATGGGCGGCATGGATGGCATGGGGGGCATGGGGGGCATGGATGGCTTCGATGACGGTATGGCCGGCGAAGGCGAGGTCCTGCCCACGGTTACCGGCGGGCCGGAGGGCGAAGGCTTCGTCATTCAGCTTACCGGCTACCATTACCACAACTTCCCCGAAGAACCGGACCGCGCCCAGGCCGCCCAATACGTTCGCAATACCCTGATTGAACACCTCCGCAATCACGAGGTCGAACTGCCAACGCTGGGAGGAGGTCGAGAGCGGGTCCGTATGAAGGAGTTGGGCCTCGGCTTTCCCGTGCTGGTCAATCCCGGGCGCGTCGAGGAAGAAGTGGTGAACCTCACCCCGCACTTGGCCAGCGAACGAGAGCCTCGCCGCGGGATGGTCCGGCCCGGCGAAGGTGCGGGGCAATCGGAAACGGCCGATGGGAATACCGTGAAGCTGTTGCGATTCGACTTCGTGGTCGAGTTCGCCTGGAAGCCCATGACGCCTACCGAACGGATGCAAAAACGGCTCGAGGAGGAGCAACGGCAGGAAGAGGAGCAGCAGCACCAACCGCTCAGTGAGGAACCGGAGCCCGGTGCCCCGGTCGGTGGGATGCCGCCCCCCGGGTGAACCGGCGGGGTGGGCCTTTGAGAAGGAAGGCCGGCGCCGACCACTCGCTGGCGGGCGCCGCCAAAAAATCGGAGAGAACCGAACATGGACAAAGTCAAACTCGCGCTGGTGATGATCCAGAAGTATCACTTCTGGGTTCTGTGCAGCCTCGCCGTCATCGTGGCCCTCCTGTGCTGGACCTGGGCGACGGCCGATCTTGCCAGCCGCTTCGAGCGCCGCGAGGGTGAACTCGACGGCCACTTCGACAAGGTCCGCCGGATTCCCGGCAACCCGGACCTCCGCAACGAAAGAAGTGTCGAGGCGACGCGCAAGCAGCATGTCATGCAGAAAGACCAAGTACTGGAAGGCTGGGAAATTTTGTACCAGCAACAGAAGGAAAACAATCCGCTGCCCGCCGTACTGGGCGACGATTTCCGGCGGGAGTTCGAGTCGTTGAGGCCGGGGCGGGAAATGCGCGCCCAGTTCCGGGAGCGGTACTTGAACTTCATCGAACGGCACTACCC
>SKJM01000690.1 GCA_007122045.1 Planctomycetales bacterium
ACCACGCCGGCCTGGCCACCGGCTACTGGAGCAGCCGCGACGACATTGCGAATAATTGGGCCGCCGACCGCACCTTCACCCCCGCCCGGCCGCCGGAGGAAATGGCCCGCCTCCGCCAGGGTTGGGACCGGGCGCTGGAGCGCGCGAAGGGTTGGGAGGAGGAAGCGTAAGGCAGTGGTGCCGGCGCTAAGGCGCCGTGAGCAATAACATGACCAGATTGTAGGATGGACATTCTTGTCCGTCGCGGTTTTGACGGGCTGGAAAGCCCATCCTACTCGCAGAATCGGACAAGTTATTTTGGCACAGCTCCTAAGCAACGGCGCGTAGCAGGACCGCCGCGCGGTCCGCCATTACCGTGCACGCACCCGTGATGTGGAAAAGGTCTTTGATTTGTTTTGGACCGTACCAATGGTCGAACCCACACTTTGGCCAACTCTTCCAAGGAGACATTAACGATGAGACGCGTACTTTCGTATTTTGCGGTGGTCGTGCCGGCTATCTCATCCCGGTTTGACGGACCGTTGCAGGTGTGCTAGGATGGAGCGCACGCTCGAAGCGGGGGGGCCGGCGCCGCGGTAGTGCGTAAGGCGGTGCGCAGCGTGCGCCCCGGCCTCGGCGTTTTCGCCCCCCTTGGGGGCTCGGCAAAATAACAACCAGTCAACGGACCACTACCTTACCCCAGTACGAAGGAGGTTTTGCTACGATGTTTCTGCAGCGAAGTTGGAAGGCCGTGGCGTCGATGATCCTGGGCGCATCGCTCGTGGCCGGCGCAATGGCATGGCCGGCACACGCCGAATCGGCCCGGCCGCGGGTGGTCAAGAACCCCTACGGGAACGTGAACTGGGATCGGGTGACCCCGTTTCTTGCCAATCTTCACTCCCACACCGTCTACAGCGACGGCCGCGCTGAGCCGGAGCAGTTGATTCGCAATTACGCCGAGGCCGGCTATCACATCCTGGCCATCACCGATCACGACAACTACCACACGACCCGCCGGGGCGAACGCAAAACGACCCCGACCCACGAGACCACTTGGCCGTGGACGAAATGGATCGAAGAACGGCCGTCGAAGATTTGGGAGCGGGAGGGGGTCGAAACGTCCGCCTTCTTCCCGGGCTTGGGCGAGCGGGGCATGCTGGCGATCCGCGGGAACGAGCTGACCACCGATCCCCATATCGTCAGTCTCTTCAACCCGTGCGGCTTCACCAAGCGCATCCGCGTGCCCAACGCCGAGCACGATCGGAAGCGCTTCGCGCGCGTCGGGGAGGCGGGCGGCCTGGCCTATTGGGCGCACCCCGCCCATTACGTCCCCGGCGGCCCTTGGGCCGACCGCGGGTTTTCCTGGGACGAGGCGATCGAGTATTTCGGGAGCCTGATTGCGGAATTCGACAGCCTGCTCGGCATCGAACTCCAGTTGCTCCGGCAGGGACCGGACCATCCGAAGTTGGAGGCGGAGCTTTTCGACCGGCTCCTGGACGCCTACTACCGTGACCACGACGTGTTCATCAAGGGCAGCGACGACACCCACGAGGTTTCGGTGCCTGAGAATGTCCGTGCCACGCTCACCGTCGTGCTGGCCGAGGAGCTGACCGAGCCGTCCGTGCGGCACGCCCTGGAAAACGGCCACACGCTGGTTGGGTCGCGCGTCGACGTCTTCCCCGTGCTCAACAGGGTCGCCGTCGATGAGGAGGCCAAGACGATCGTGCTCGACATCGACCACCACGACGGTGTTACCTGGATCAAGAACGGCAAAACGCATGCGGAAGGCGAATCGATCGACTATTCCGAGATGGAAGACGCCATACTCCGCTTCGAGGTCAAAGCGGGCGAGGCCGTGTTCTATTCCCAGGCGTTTTACATCGACTGAAACCAATTCCAAGGTATTCACAACATCCGAACAGGTGAACCACGCGTTGCGTGCGCTGATCGCGGCCATGCCGCCAACGACGCGGGGTCAGCCATGAACCGTCAAGATGCCCTCGACCAACTCCGCACGGCCAAAGACCCGCTGGACATCATTATCGTCGGCGGCGGGGCGACCGGGCTGGGCGCGGCGGTCGACGCCGCCGCGCGCGGGCATCGCGTGGCGCTGGTGGAGCAGGACGACTTCGCCAAGGGCACCTCGAGCCGATCGACCAAGCTGGTGCACGGCGGTGTGCGCTACCTGCGGCAGGGGAACATCTCGCTCGTGCTCGAAGCGCTGCGCGAACGCGGCCGGCTGGCCCGAAACGCGCCGCACCTGGTCCACGATCAGGCGTTCGTCATCCCCAACTACAAGTGGTGGGAGGGCCCGTTCTACGGCATCGGCATGAAGGTGTACGACCGGCTGGCCGGCAAGCTCGCGCTGAGCCCTTCGCGCTTCCTCAGCCGCAAGCAGACCGTCGAGGCCATCCCCACCGTCGAAACGGAGCACCTGACCGGCGGGGTCATCTACCACGATGGCCAGTTCGACGACTCGCGGCTGGCGGTGAACCTGGCACAGACGGCCGCCGAACGGGGCGCGTGCGTGGTGAACTACTGCCGCTGCACCGGGCTGGTGAAGGAGCACGGATTCGTTTCGGGCGTGCTGGCCCGCGATATGGAAACGGGCCACCAATGGGAAATCCGCGGCCGCGCCGTGGTCAACGCCACCGGCGTGTTCGCCGACACCGTGCGGCAGTACGACGAGCCGGCCGCCCCGCCGCTGGTGGCCGTCAGCCAGGGCATCCACCTCGTCCTGCCGCGGGCCTTCCTGCCCGGCGACGCGGCCATCATGGTGCCCAAGACGGCGGACGGGCGGGTCCTGTTCGCCGTGCCCTGGCGCGGCGTGGTGGTGGTCGGAACGACCGACACGCCGCTGCCCCATGCCTCACTGGAGCCCCGGGCACTGGACGAGGAGCGCGACTTCGTCATGGAGCACGCGCGCCGCTACCTGGCCACCGACCCGGCCGAAGCCGACGTGCTGAGCATCTTCGCCGGCCTGCGCCCGCTGGTGAACCCGGGCGGCGCCGCCCACACGGCCGCCTTGTCGCGCGACCATAGCATCGTGGTGAGTGAAAGCGGACTGGTGACCATCACCGGCGGCAAGTGGACCACTTACCGAAAGATGGCCGAGGACGTGATCGACCACGCCGAGAGCGTGGCCGGCCTGGAGCCCAAGCGTTGCAGCACGGAAGGCCTTCCGATTCACGGCTCGACGCAGGCCGCGGCGGCCGAGCCGCACCTCCGCGTGTACGGCTCCGACGCCGCAGCGATCGCGCGATTGCGGCAGCAGCGCCCGGAGCTTGCCGGGCGGCTGCACCCCGACTTGCCGGCCGAGAAGGTCGAGGTGGCGTGGCACGCGCGCGAGGAGATGGCCCGCACGGTGGAAGACGTGCTCGCCCGCCGCACCCGCTGCCTCATTTTGAACGCCCGCGCGTCGATCGAGGCGGCGCCGGGTGTGGCGGCGTTGCTGGCGGCGGAGCTTGGCCGAGACGCCGCATGGGAGGCCGAGCAGGTGGCCCGCTACACCGAGCTTGCCCGCGGCTACGTCTATACCGACCCGGCCAGCCGCGCGGAGCGGCCTTGATGGGGGCCCGTTTCGCCATCTTGCACGGGCGCCCCCGGCGGTTACCATGGCAGCGGGCATTCATGATGGTTCTGTAAACCCGGATATGCGCCGTGGTTCCGTCGTCCAAGGCGGCTCGTGCGTGAAAACGCCATGCGAATAGGCCGTGCGATCCTGGTCGTTGGTTGCCTGCGCCTGTTGGAGCCATGCCGTCCATGCGGCATCCAGTTCTTCCTCCGTCAGGGTTTTCAGGTCCAGATCCTCCTCGCTCAGAAACTCGTCCCGAATATCAATCATAGCGGTCTCCCTCCGGCCGGAAAGGCAATCGCTCTTCCGCACGCCGGCAAACGATTCGGTGGGCCTCTGAAAGCGGCTTTCCCTCGATTTCCCTGGCGACCTCCGGCCAGATCTGCGCCCAAGGCTCGGCGGCGGCCATATACCGGGCCAGCCGGTCTTCGTTGGCGTGAATCAATTGCCGCCGTTCGGCGTCCAGCGCCACTTCCAGATAGATGTTCATTAACCAAGCCATTCCCCAGCAGCATCTCCCCTTGCTAATGTAGCCCGCAACGTACACTGCCTGCAAGGGGGGCGATTCCGCAATCCAACCGGTCTTGCGAAAGCAAAGGGGAAAGAAAAGCTGCTAGCCACGAAGTCTGGCGAAACTAGGGGATATCAGAGCGGATGAACGGGGCGAATTACCTAGACCTGGGGCCTGTCACCTTTCCGCCTTAACTTCAATCTGATTGGACCGCGCAAATTGCGGTTCATGAGCAATCTAGGATAGCAAGGTGAACATTTCGGCGTTGACTTGGCACGGGTGCGGTGTCATAATCCGGCCGCCCGGGGTCTCGCCGCGTCAGGCTCGCCGCCCCGCGGACGAAATACACTTATCCCTTTTGCCCGTGCCGCGCGCCGCGCGGCGGCTTGCCGGGCACGTTGGTCCACTGAAGGCTGATGTCTCCGTATGGTTCGGGCCGCTCGCCTTACCGTGCTGCTGCTGACGCCGGTCTGCCTGGCCGGCCGGCTCCCGGAACGCGCCGGCGGAGGCGATCTGTTTCTTCCTTTGCTCCGGCTGCCGGCCGACGAGCCCGAGGCACAGCAGCCGGTGCCGGCGCTGGCCGATATGCCCTTGCCCGGGGTCGCGTGGGTGCATGACGATTCGGGTGCCCCCGCCGGCGGGGGCCGGCCGATTCGGGCCTTTCAGCAGCCGGCGGCCTTTGGCGTCTCGCCGAACGTGCGTACTCAGCCGGACTTTCAGTTCGAGCATGGGGCCTTCGACCCCAGCGGCGAGGCACTTCCCATGGGCCGGGAGGCGAGGTGGGAGGGGTCCAACTGGCTGCCCGGCCGGCCGGGGTTGTTCGCCCGCCAGCCGCTCCGACAGCGCCTTCGGCTGGCGCGCGCCCCCCCGCAAGGGCGACACCGAGGGGTGGGCCGGCCGCTGATCAACGAAAGCTGGCAGTACCGGCCGTTCAGCGCGGGCTGGTTCATCGGCGGCATGTTCGGCAGTCCCCTGATCGACGATTGGCTGGGCATCAGCAGCGGCTATTTCACCGGACTGCGGTTCGGCTGGGACCAGAACCACTACTGGGGCCTCGAAATGCAGTTTGGCTACGGTGAGATGGGACTCTGGGACTCGGCCCGCGCCCAAACAGACTGGCGGGACTGGTACCGCGACCAGCACGAGGACGTGACGGACGCCGAACTCGACCGGCTCGTCAACGCGCCGCGCGACCTGGCCTTATACCAGTGGGCCGTCAGCGCGATGTATTACCCTTGGGGCGACGCGCGATGGCGGCCGTACTTTTCCGTGGGCGTCGGCGCCGCGCGGATGACCTTCACCGACATCTTCCTGGTGCACTACGACAAGACGTTTTTCGTGCTCCCGTTGGCGGTGGGGGTGAAGTACCACTGGAACGACTGGCTGGCCCTGCGCGTCGAGGGCTCCAACAGTTTCTCGGTTCCCGGCGGCGGCCGGCTCATGGCGGTGCATAACGTGTCGATCAACGGCGCGCTGGAGATCCGCTTCGGCGGGCGTCGAACCGCCTACTGGCCCTGGAACCCGACGCGTACCTATTGGTAGCGATTCGCGCCGCCCATGGGGCCGTTGCCCGCTCATGGGGGAAGTGTTAGCATTTTCTGATGATGCCCGCAGAGGAAGCCATGGACGTTCACAACATCGACGAGGTCGCCCCATTCGTGACGAAGGACGGGTCGGAGATTCGCGAATTGCTGGCCTACCGCAACTCGTGCATCCGGAAGCAGTCGCTTGCGGAGGCCCGGCTCCCGCCCGGTGCGAGCACCGCCGCCCACCACCACGTGGAGACGGAGGAGATCTACTATATCTTGGAAGGCGAAGGGCGCATGCGCGTGGGCGACGACGAGCGGCAGGTCGGTCCCGGCGATGCCGTCGCCATACCGCCCGGCGCCCGGCATACCCTTGCCAACACCGGTTCCGGCGTTCTCAAGCTCCTCTGCTGCTGCGCCCCGCCCTACGAGCACGCCGACACGATCCTCGACGACGCCCCCGCCGGCCCGGCGGCAGAATAACGGCGGCGCATGGGGTATTGGGCGGGCCACAGCGACTCGCCTTTCCGGTCGCGTGCTCGGCACGGGGCCGTCCCCGGTCCGGCCCGGCGCGGTTGACCCAATCGCCCCCGCTGCGTATCCTTCCTACGGGGACCATCCCATTTTCGCGGCGAACGGGCGTTATCCTGCACGAATGCCTTCTCCGCCGCGACAATTGGGACAGGTCGCCCGTGAACGGTTACCACCAACGGGGAGCCGCCAATGAGACCGGAAACCTTTCGCCGCGAGATCGCGCTGCCGGTGTCGGCCGCCGAGGCCTTCGCCTGGCACGCGCGACCAGGCGCGCTGGAACGCCTGCTGCCGCCGTGGGACGACGTTCGGATATTGTCGCGCACGGGGGGCATCGAAAACGGCGCCCGCGTCGAGCTATCCGTGCCCGCCGGCCCGTTCCGGGTGAAGTGGCTGGCCGAGCACCGCGAGGTGGACCCGCCGCACGAGTTCCGCGACGTATCACTCCGCGGACCGTTCCGGCTGTGGGACCACCGGCACCGGTTCGAGCCGCGCGGCGAGGCGGCGTGCACGCTGATCGACCGGATCGACTACGCCTGCCCCGGCGGCCTACTGGGCCGATTCTTGAGCGGCGGGTGCGTCCGGCGCCGGCTCGACCGGGTGTTCCGCTACCGGCACGACACCACCGCCGCCGATCTGGCCGTGCACGCCAGGTACGCCGATCGGCCGCGAATGAAGGTGGCCGTCAGCGGCGCCTCGGGCCTGGTCGGCTCGACGCTCTGCCACCTGTTGACCACCGGCGGGCACGAGGCGGTTGCCCTGCGGCGCGACGCCGAAAACCGCATCGATGCGGCGCCGGCCGACGGGGCCGACGCCGTGGTCCACCTGGCCGGTGAGAATATCGCCGCACGCCGCTGGTCGAAGGAGCAGAAGCAGCGAATCCGCGACAGCCGCGTCGAGGTGACCCGCTGCCTGTGCGACGACCTGCTGAAGCTGGCCAATCCACCCAAGACGCTGCTCGCGGCGTCGGGCGTGCACTTTTACGGCAGCCGGGGCGACGAGTCGCTCCGCGAAACCAGTGCCCGCGGCGACGGCTTCCTGGCCGAGGTGTGCGTCGAATGGGAGGAAGCGGCTCGGGCTGTCCGCGATGCCGGCTTGCGGGTGGCCGCGTTGCGGTTCGGCGTGGTCCTCAGCCCGCGGGGAGGGGCGCTGCGCCTGATGCTGCCGCCGTTTCGCTTCGGCGCCGGCGGGCGGATGGGACCGGGCGACCAGATGATGAGTTGGGTCACGCTCGACGACGCCGTCTCGGCCATCCATCACGTGCTGATGCACGAGGAGTTGCGCGGCCCGGTGAACGTGGCCTCGCCGCAGCCGATTTCCAACGCCGACTTCGCAAGCACGCTCGCCCGCGTGCTCCACCGTCCCGCGCTGGCCCCCGTGCCGGCTTTCGCCGCGAAGGCGGCGCTGGGCGAGATGGCCGAGGAACTGCTGCTTTCCAGCATCCGAGCCGTACCGGCTGTTCTCCAGGAAACCGACTTCACCTTCCGCCACGCCGACGTGGAGACCGCGCTGCGGCATTTGCTGGGGCGGTGGTAGATACACCTATGGCACTGCGCGAAATACAAGTCGGTGTAGCCGACGATAGCTTGTGAAGCACGCTTACCCAACCATTACGGGCCGAACTGCTCTTCAATGTGCCCCAGCAGCCACGGCAGGTTGCAGGAGACGCGGTGTTCCGTCTCGACGGGCTGGCGAACCTGAGACACGAGAAAACACCGGGTGGCCCCGACCATTTCGGCCAGGGGCGTCAGGCGTTCCATATCGTGGGCACTCGGGCTGGCGCTGAGCTTCACTTCGAAGGCCCAACGCCGGCCGCCCAGGATGAGCAACAGGTCCAGTTCCATCCGGTCGCTGGTGCGAAGGAAATAGGCGTCGAAGGGAACGTCGCACTGTTGCAGCGCGATGAGCACCTGCTCGATGACGAACCCCTCCCAGCTTGCGCCCACCCACGGCTGCGCGAGCAGTTCCGCTGCGTCGGGCACGTGTAGCAGGGCGTGCAGCAGGCCGCTGTCGCGCCAGTAGACCTTCGGCGTTTTCACCAGGCGCTTGCCGATGTTCGCATGGGAGGGCGGCAATCGCCGGACGAGAAACGCTCCTTCCAGGTAGTCGAGGTACCGGTTCACCGTATGATACGACACGCCCAGGCTCTGGCCGAGCCGAGACGCATTCCAAGCTTGGCCATGCTGGGCGGCGAGCATCTTCAGCACAGGTCGAAGTAGCCCCCCCCAATCTGGCGGGAAAGGGTGATTTTCCCGCACTGGCGCGGCCCGACCAGGGCCACGGCGGGGTAGTCGGCGAGGCGGTTCCGGACGACGGCGGTGATGTGGCGGGGGAGCATTCTTTGTTTTTTAGAATTCCATTTCTAATTTGCAAGCCGCCGGGAACTGCAATCGTGGGATAGGCTTCCAGCCTGTCGACGAGAAAGACAGGCTGAAAGCCTGTCCTACGCGGAAAAGACAGGCTGAAAGCCTGTCCTACGCAATTCGGTTCACACCGCCTTGCCTCGCAGTTCGCCCTCAGACCTGTTCCGGTAACTGATACGGCTCGCGGCAGGGCCGGGCAAGGAACTCGTTGGCGATGTCCGAGTTGGTGAACTTCTCCGCTTGCGGATCCCACCGCAGGCGCTGGCCCGTCTCGCCGGTCCGTTCGCTCACCCACCGGGCGATATTGCCCAGGTGCGCCACGGTAACCGAACGATGGCCGATCTCCACGTCGGCAACCGGTTGCCGGCGCTCCTTGATGCAATCGATCCAATTCCGGTGGTGGTTCGTGCTGCGGTAGAGTTCCACCTGCGGGTCCACGAGCGGCTCCTCGGCCAGTTCCGGCGGGTCGGACACAACGCGG
>SKJM01000352.1 GCA_007122045.1 Planctomycetales bacterium
AGGGAAGGCCGATATGCTCATAAACCTCTGCTTCCGTTCGCCCGGCGATGCGATCATCGCCGCGAAAGACGCCGTATTCGTTGATTTTAAGCTTCCGTTGAATGCCCAGTTTGCGTACGGCGATATTGTGGGCCTTCGCGCCGGTGAAGTAGTGCAACGCCGCCCCGTAGGACACCTCGGCCACGACCCGGAGGTCCACCTGCAAGTCGGAGCGAAGCCCCACGGTCGAACGGGTTTTCCCTTTCGACACCACCTCGTCCACTTCGTCGTATGCAACGAAACGGTCCATGATCGGAGAACCGCGTTTGCAAGTGACCAGGATGTCCAGGTCGCCAACCGTTTCTTTGCGGCGGCGGTAACTGCCGGCGATGACCGCTTCCTTCACGCCGCGCACCTGCCGGAGGTAGTCGAGCAAGGTCTCGGCGACATCCTCGACTTCGGTCCGTCGGAGCCGCTGGTCGCCCGGGCGGCGCTTCTCCAATTCGGCCAGGATCTTCTGTTCGGTCTTTGCTCCGAACCCTTCCAGTCTGCGAAGATCGCCGCGGCGGGCGGCCGCCTCGAGGCGCCGGCGATTGTCGATTCCCAGTTCAGATCGGCCAACGTACTGAGTACGTGGGCGACGTCGGTATTGTGAATGGGCATTGTACGGCCTCACAGCTTGTTCCCGAGAGGGCGTGAACCTAAATGCGCCCTCAAGCGATGGGCATCATTCCCCCTCTGTGGACGTCTCTTGGTACGCACGCACGGCGTCGATGTTTTGACGTTCCGCCTCCGGGTCTTGCAGCAAGGCCTTCATGGAAGGATCGATCAAGTGCTCCAGCCATTGCCCGAAACGTAGTTCGTCGGGCCAACGGTCGAAATGCTCAAAGGCGTTCAGAAACACCTCCTCGACCAGGTCGTCCAGCGTGAAGGCGATTCCGAGCCGGTCCTCGAAATTCGGGTACCGTTCCACCCATCGGCCGGCTCGCTTCCGGACGCCTTCCTCATACACATACGTCGCCCGCCGGAACGCCGCATAGTCGCCCTCCGCCACCGAGGCGCGAAGCAGTGGCGCATCGGGTTCGGCTGCGGGGACCACTTCCTGCAGCGTGCCTTCTTCCGCCTTCACCCGCTCCGGCTTGGCCGAGAGATTCTCCTTGTAGGCCTTCAACTTGCCAACCAGCTTTCGCACACAGCGTGTGAAGGCCGATACCGGGTTCTTATCTCGTTCGCCGGTAAACAAGGTGCGCTTCGGCAACACAAGGCTGACGCGCACGTGGTAATCGTTGGGGATCGCGTGATGGTTTACGGTGATGTACAGGTCGGAGACCGGAAAGGTGCTAACCGGCTGCCGCAACGGGGCCAAGGCGTTTTCCATCTTTTCCAGTGCGGCCTGCGACAAGCTGCAATGCTTCGTATCCAATTCGATTCGAAGGTTGTAACTCTGGTCGGCGAATCGCATCATAAATCCCCCATCTATTGGCACGAGTAAACAACGGACGCGACTATCCAAGTGTGCAAATGCAATGCCGCGAAGCGCTTGCCGGCCTGCGGAAAGATTTCGGGAACGGCACGCGAGTTGCAGCCGTACGACAGGCTTTCCAGCCTGTCGATATTCGCCGACTTACTTGGAAGCCTATCGAGGTCCCTGCGCGGTTGGACAGGGTCCTACCCGACAGGCTGGAAAGCCTGTCGTACCGCCTGTCGTACCGCATCGGACAGGCTGGAAAGCCTGTCGTACTAAGACTCGGTTGCGCTGTCGAAGGTGTGCCTGATGCCGGAATTGCCCGACGTGGAACGGTTCAAGATGTACGTCGACGCCACCTCCTTGCACCAAACGGTGGCCCGGGTCGAGGTCCGCGATGCCGCTGTGCTGTCCGGGATCGCTCGCGAGGCGCTGCGATCGTCACTGGAGAACCGTGCATTCGAGGGCACTTCGCGTCATGGCAAATTCCTATTCCTCCATCCTGAGTTTCCGCCCCTCTTGGTGCTTCACTTCGGCATGACCGGTTACCTGGACTATGCTCGTTGCGATCGCGAGCCGCCGAAACACACCCGGGTGGTGTTCGAGTTCGCCAAGGGGTATCGACTAGCCTACGTATGCCAGCGCAAACTCGGCAACGTGGCTCTGGCGGACGACCGGAAAGCATTCATCGAGCAGCATCGACTCGGGCCGGACGCCCTCGACGAGCAGTTCGTCTTTGATGCATTTGCCGAGCGACTTTCGGGCCGCCGGACGGGGATCAAATCGGCCCTGATGGACCAAGCCGTGATGGCGGGGGTGGGAAACATTTACGCCGACGAGGTGCTTTATCAGGCCGGTATCGCCCCCCAACGCCGGGTACCCGATCTGGACGAAGCGGCCCTGCGGAAGGTTTACCAGGCGATGCGGCGAGTGCTGAAGACGGCCATTCGGCACAAAGCCGAAGTTTCGCAGTTTCCCCGCACGTATCTGCTGCGGCGACGGGAGGCCGATGGCCGTTGCCCGGGATGCGATAACGAACTGAAGACCGCCAGGATCGGCGGCCGGGGGGCGTATTTCTGCCCACACTGCCAGCGGTAGCTTCGCACGCTGAAGCATGAACTCCAACGGCACGTGGTGCCTCTCCGGTTGAAAGCGGCAGATTGTCGCCTGTGGGCGACATTCTGTCGCGGCTCTGCGTGCATTTCCCGTCGGTGACGTCGGTGGCGCCGATTGGAGCCCCTTTTGGTCCCGTGCGTCCTCGCAGTGGGCTAATGGCACCCGAATTGCACAGATGATTTTCAGTGTAGCGAAACCCAAACTGGCGGAGTCGTCAATGCCCACAAAAATCATGGTTGCCGTTCACAACGCCAGTCCGGGTGCCGGGACCTTCGCGTTGGCTACCAACTGGGTCCAGCGGCTGGAAGGGCGCATCGTGGGGGTGGGAGTTGTCGACGAATCGACCGGGGTGCCGGCTTCCGTGTTGGCCGGCGGCGCGGCCAGCAGGGGCAACATTGTGCCGCCCGACACCGAGGCGCTGCGTGCGAAGGCCTACAAAGGCGTGGCCCATGCCCTGCGCGAGTTGGAAGAGCACTGCCGGCAGGCGGGGATCTCGTACAGCCAAGTCGAGAAGGCGGATGGGGCGGAAGTGGAGATTGCTCTCGAGGCCCAGCGGTGCGATGTGGTGCTGCTAGGCAGGAAGGCCGACCCCGACATTGATTTTGGCGTTCCGGCACGGACGATCCTGACGGGAATCCTCCGACACTCCCCCCGTCCGGTCGTGGCTGTTCCGCACCACCTCCAAGAGGGTGAAGGCATCCTGGCCGCCTACGACGGCAGCCTCCAGGCCGCCCGGGCTCTCCAGGCCCTGGTGGCCAGCGGTTTGACGGGGCTCGGCCCGGTTACCGTCGTCGGCGTCGACAGCCGTTCGCGGGAAACCGCTGAGGAGCACGCCGGCCGAGCCGTCGATTACCTTGCTTTCCGCAACTTCCAGGTCGACAGCCACACCCTGGTGAGCGACAAGTCGGTCGAACAGGTCATCCTCGAGGAAGCCCGGGCCCGGGGCGTGGAATTGATCGTCATGGGGGCCTACGGCCGCTCGCGGCTGGCCGAGTTTTTCCTCGGGTCAACGACCACGAAAGTGATGGACGGGGCATCGGCCCCGGTATTCCTGTTTCACTAGCCCTGGCCTGCGCATCGCGCAGGGGCAGATAATAACATCCACGGGTTGCCGTAACGCGGGTTCCTCGAGTTGGGAACCTCCGTCCGCCGGCTCCGGGTTGCAGCAACCCATTTACGTATAGGAGACCATCATGTTTGGTAAAGGACTTCGGCTGTTCAAGCTGTTCGGCTTTTCGGTGGAGGTCGACGCAAGTTGGCTGATCATCGCCGTGCTGGTTACCTGGTCGCTGGCGGTGGGCTTCTTTCCGGAGCTGTATCCCGACCTTCCCACCGCTACCTACTGGTGGATGGGGGGGATCGGGGCTCTCGGGTTGTTCGCCTCGATTGTGGTCCACGAATTCTCCCACTCGCTGGTCGCCCGGCGTCACGGGATCGAAATGCGCGGCATCCGGCTGTTCATTTTCGGCGGCGTGGCCCAGATGGATGATGAGCCGGAGGACGCCATGGGCGAATTGTTGATGGCCATTGCCGGTCCTATTGCCAGCATTGCCATCTCGCTGGCGGCCTTGGGCCTGTACGTGCTCGGCGAGCAATTCAATTGGGCCGTTCCGGTCATGGCCGTGCTGGTGTACCTGGCCGTGATCAACGCCGTGCTGGCCGCCTTCAACATGATTCCGGCCTTCCCGCTCGACGGCGGCCGGGTCCTGCGGGCGATCCTGTGGCAGATCAAAGGCAACTTGCAGTGGGCCACCCGCGTGGCCACCTACGCCGGCACGGCCTTCGCCATCTTCCTTATGATCATGGGCATCTTGAGCCTGTTCCAGGGCCAGATATTCGGTATATGGTGGATCCTGCTCGGCTTGTTCCTTCGTTGGGCCTCCGAGGGTTCCTATCAGCAAGTGCTCGTCCGTCGCGTGTTGGGCAAAGAGCCCGTCGAAAGCGTGATGCGAACCGAAGTGCACACCGTCCCGCCGTCCATTTCCATCGAGGACCTGGTAGAAGATCACATCTACCGCCACCACTTCAAGATGTTCCCGGTCGTCGAAAACGGAACCATTCTCGGCTGCGTGAGCACGCAGATGGTCAAGGACGTACCCCGCGAGGAGTGGGCCCGTCACACCGTCGGGGAGGTGATGGAGCCTTGCAGCGATGACAACAGTATCCCGCCGGACACCGACGCCCTCAAGGCGCTGAAGCGAATGACGCAGGATGGGAGGTCCCGCCTTCTCGTGGTGGAGGACGGCCGGCTCCGGGGTGTGATCAGCCTGAAAGACGTCAGCCGCCTGATCTCGCTGAAGCTCGAGTTGGAGGAACAAGCCGACAGCACCGGCGAGTGATCGCCGCCGGGGACAATCGGTATGCCGTTTGCTCAATAACCCAGGTGGATCATCCCTCCACGAGAAAACTGAAGGAGGTGGATCGTGACACGGCAAACCCCAAGGTGGGGATGGGATGTGTACCGGCTCGGAGCCGGGGTTGTGGCGGTGTTGGTGTTCGGTGCCTGCTCTTTCGCGTGGGCCGAGCAACCGGCCACTTTGGCACCTGACCCCCCGACGGCGCCGCGTCAGCCTGACGCGATGCCGCAGCCGCCTACCCCATCTCCCACACCCGAAAGACCACAACCGCCCAGCATGATGGGGCAACCGCCCGGATATTGGCGCAGTCCCGAGGCCGTGCGCCCGTGGCGGGACCCCTATCAGCCCGGCTTTTATCCACAGCAGGGCTACTATCGTTGGGACTTTCAAGCGCCACCGACTCTCCGTCGTCCCCGTTATCGCGCCTTCTGGAACCGCTCGGGCGGGCTTCTCCGGCGCGGTTACCGGTGGTACGGAACGCCGTGGTGGCCTTAGCAAAGACGCCAAGTTTTTCAAGTACTTTATGGAGGAGTCAGTCATGACTACGATACGAATGATCCGGTTTCCGGCATGGTTTCCGTGCGTCTTAGCATGTTTTGTGCTTGCCGGAGGCGCCGCGAGCGGGCAGGCACCGTTCGAAAACGACGAGCCGACTCGGATCATCGAGTTCCCCGAACGAAGACCGATCGGCGATTTTCGCGCGACCACCCCGTTCGAGGGTCACGCCCGCGGGCTGAGCGAGATCATCCGCGCCCGGGCTGCTTACAACCTGACCGTGCCCGAAGTGTTACAGGGGCTCAGCGAGGCGGCTCGGGAGCAAATCCGCGCGCGCGAGGAGTGGACGCACACGTATTTCCAGTTGCGCGAGGCGAATCGCGAGTACCGGGCGAAGGAGCAGCTTCCTCGTCCGACGGCCGAAGACATTGTGCGATATGCCCAAATGGGCCGGCCCGAACGGCTCAGCCCGGGCGAAGTCGACCCGGT
The DNA here is from genome assembly GCA_007122045.1 of Planctomycetales bacterium. Classification (GTDB taxonomy): domain Bacteria; phylum Planctomycetota; class Planctomycetia; order Pirellulales; family Thermoguttaceae; genus PWXP01. The sequence continues at coordinate 5,902 of SKJM01000352.1, forward strand.
CGAAGGTACGCTCGCATGGCCCGGCGTATTGCAGGACCCGGCGTTTGCCGAGGGGCGAGCGGAGTTGGAGCGTTTGTTCGCCGACTGGATTCATTACGGCACCCTCAGCCTGGAGAACCGGCGGCAAATCCGCAGTACGACCGACGTCATGTTGCGGCAGTTGCAGGATCATATCGACGAGTTGCCGCCGCCCGACTACATGACGGCCCGACGTTTCCTGGAAAGCCTGGCGTACGAAGCGTACCTGGCGGCCAGCTAAGCTCGGGCGTTCCCGCGTCCTGGAACGTGAGCGGTCCAATGGTCATTTTCCATCATCCAAAGGGAGAAAGAGATGTTCTATCGAAGTGTCGCTTTTGCTTTATGCCTTGGCATGCTTTCTTGCGGTGTGGCGGCCTCCGTCGAAACCGACGTTGACCGCCTGATCGCCGCGCTTCACGACACCGACGAGGCCGTGCGGATAACGGCCATCGAACGGCTCGGCCGGCTCGGCCCCAAAGCGGCCCCCGCCATGCCGGCGCTGCAAACACTGTTGCGTGAAGGGTCACCGGCCGTTCGAGCTTACTCGGCGAGGACCCTGGGCCGGATTGGCGAAACGGCCGAACCGGCGGTCCCCGAGTTGATCCGCGCGTTCGGCGACCCGGAACCGGCTGTCCGCCGCACGGCCGTCGAGGCGGTGGGCCACATTCGCCCCGACGCGCAGGTGGCCGTCGGGCCCTTCGTACGGCTGATGGAGGACTCGAACCCGGCTGTCCGGCTCCGCGCGCTGCACACCCTGGCCGAGTATGGTGAAGCGGCGGTGCCCGCGCTCGTGGAACTGCTGGAGGAAGACCGGGCGGCCTATTGGGCCTGCCTGGTGCTGAACCAAATCGGACCGGACGCCAAGACGGCCGTGCCGGCCTTGGCGGAGCGCGTTTCGGACGAGCGGGCGGAAGTTCGCCGGGAGGCGATCCTCGCGCTGGCCGAAATCGGCGAGGCGGCCGCCCCGGCGGCCGACGAAATCGCCGCGGCGCTGGAAGACGACACGGACCGCCTCGCGGCCACCTACGCCCTGGGGCGGATCGGCCGAATCCCGACTGAGGCGGAAGCCCGCATCCGCAAGAACGCCGGCAGCCCGGAACCGCTCCTTCGCGCCATCAGCATTTGGGCATTGGCCCGAGCCTACCCCGAGGACCGACCGTTGCAACGACGGGCGACCGAGGGCTTGGTGGCGCTCCTCGAATCGGACGACCCTCAGACCCGCGCCGCTGCCGCCAACGCCCTGGGCGCGTTGGAGCCGGACCCGGAAATGGCCGCCCCGATCCTGGAAGAGGCCCTCGACGACGCCGACGAAGCGACCGTTCGCGACATCTTGGACGCCCTGGCCGGCATGGGTCCGGCCATGGTGCCGCAGTTGACCCGCGCCTTGCGGTTCGAGTCGCTCCGGCCCCGCATCGCCTTCCTGCTGGGCGAGATGGGACCCGAGGCCGAGCCGGCCGTCGAGGCGCTCATCGAGTTGATTGGCGGTCCGTGTCGGCCGACACAGCACCAGGCCCTGATCGCCCTGGGCAAGATCGGACCGGAGGCAAAAGCGGCCGTACCCGAGTTGACCGATGCCCTCCGGCAGACCGACGAACGGTGCCGGTACGGGGCAGCCTATGCCCTGGGCCGGATCGGCCCGGAAGCCGAGTCGGCCAAGGCGGCGCTTCTGGAAACCGCCGAAAGCAGTGACGCAACGCTGGCCTTGCTCAGCGCTTGGGCACTGGCCCAGACCGCCCCGGAGTGTCCCGAGTCCGCCGAGAAGACCGTACCGTCGCTCATCGAGGCGCTGGAGCATCCTGACGCCCGCCATCGTCGCCAGGCCGCTGCGACGTTGGGCAAGTGGGGTACCGCGGCGGAATCGGCCGTGCCGGCCCTCGAGAAGGCAGCCGAGGACCCCGACGTGCGCGTTCGCACCGCTGCCGCGGCGGCGCTGGAGGCCATCGACCCTTGAGGCACGTGTCGCATCTCGATCGGCTCTTCCGTTTCTAGTCGCGGAAAGGCGCGGAGCGCGTGGGTGAACCCGGCGACTGAGACAGCCGAAACCATTCACCCTACGCTTTGGCGCCAAATCTGCATCTAGGAACGGAAGACCCTTTCGATCTCGGGTTCCACCGAGGGCGGCCAGGTCGTTGGGACCCCCTGGACTCGGAGGGACCCTTTCGCGAGAATCATTGCCGGGTTCCCGTTCGCGGATGAGTTTCCCAGCGCGGGCAACGGGGAAAACAACTCGACCCGCCCATCCGTGAACCAGTACGTTTCCAGGAAACAAGGTTCAATGGTAATCGCCAGCAATCTGGGGTTTCCACGCATCGGACCCCGCCGCGAATTGAAGCGGGCGCTTGAATCGTTCTGGGGGGGGAAATGCCCCGCCGACCAACTGCTCGACGCGGCCAGGCAACTGCGGCGGCAGGCATGGCGGTGGCAGAGCGAGGCGGGGCTCGACCATATTCCCAGCAACGATTTCTCCCTGTACGACCACGTGCTCGATACCTCGCTGATGGCGGACGCCGTTCCCGATCGGTTCCGCGACATGGAGCCCGGGCTGGAAACCTATTTCGCCATGGCGCGAGGGGTCCGGGTCGGCGGAGCGCCTGCGTGCGGCTGCGGCAACGGCCGGCAGACGGCCGCCCTGGAAATGACCAAGTGGTTCGATACGAACTACCACTACCTCGTGCCGGAGTTGGAACCGGGGCAGGCCTTCGCCCTGGGATCCACCAAGCCCGTCGATGAATTCCTCGAAGCCCAAGCGCTGGGCATTCATACACGGCCGGTGCTCCTGGGTCCGGTGACCTATCTGCAGCTGGCCAAGTCGCGCACGGCGGGGTTCCGGCCGCTCGAACTGCTCGACGGCCTGCTTGGTGTGTATGAGGAAGTGCTCGGCCGGCTGGCCGACGCCGGGGCCGATTGGGTCCAGTTCGACGAGCCCAGCCTGGTCGTCGACCTCGAAGCGGCCGAACGCGACGCCCTGACCGCAGCCTAC
>SKJM01000257.1 GCA_007122045.1 Planctomycetales bacterium
CAGCCAGGGGTCCTCGTCGAGTTGCTTCAGCCCGAGCGCGATCCGCCGCCGCTGTTGGTCCACTGAGAGGACCCGGCACTCGACCTCCTGGCCCTTCTCGACCACTTCGTTCGGGTGGGTGATTTTCCGGGTCCAGGAGATGTCGCTCACGTGGAGCAGGCCGTCGATGCCCTCCTCGATTTCGATGAACGCGCCGTAATTGGTCAGGTTGCGGACGACCCCCTTGATGGTGGTGCCGGGTGGGTAGCGTTCGGCCACAAGGTCCCAGGGGTTCTTCTGGGCCTGCTTCATGCCGAGCGAAATTTCCTGCTTCTCCTTGTTGATGGCCAGGACCACCACATCGATCTCGTCGTCGATTTGCACCAGTTCGTTCGGATGGCTGATGCGCCGCGTCCAGGACATTTCGCTGATGTGGACCAGTCCCTCGATGCCCTCCTCGATCTTCACGAACGCCCCGTAGGTCATCACGTTGACCACGGTGCCGCGCACCACCGTTCCCACGGGATACTTCTCTTCGACGTCGTCCCATGGGCTGGCGCTCTTTTGCTTCAACCCCAGGCCGATCTTCTCCTTCTCGTAATCGATGTGAAGGATTTGGACCTCGAGTTCCTGGTCGATGCTGACCATCTCCGACGGATGGGCGATACGGCCCCAGCTCATGTCCGTAATATGCAGCAGGCCGTCGATGCCGCCCAGATCGACGAAGGCGCCAAACTCGGCGATGTTCTTCACCACGCCGCGGCGCCGCTGCCCGACGGCCAAGTCGCTGAGCAGTTGCGACTTCTTTTCCGCCCGCTCCTCCTCGATGAGCGCCCGGCGGCTGACCACGATATTCCGCCGCGTCTCGTCGATCTTCAGCACGAGGCACTGGATGGTGCGGCTGATGTAGTCGCCGATATCGGCCGGCCGGCGGATGTCGACCTGGCTGGCGGGCAGGAAGACGTTGACGCCGATGTCGACCAGCAGCCCCCCCTTGATCTTCCGCGTGGCCACGCCGGTAACCACGTCGCCCTCGTGGACCTTCTCCATCACCTGCAACCACGCCTCGATGCGCTCGGCTTTGCGCTTCGAGAGGGTGATCATGCCGCGGCATTCATCGATGATGCCTTGGGCGTCCTCGACTTCCTCGACGAGCACCTTGATCTCATCGCCCGGTTCGGGAAGCGGTTCCCCGTCGTCCCATTCGTTGCGGAAGACGATGCCCTCGCTCTTGTAGCCGACGTCGACGAGGACGACCTCGCCTTCGACGCGAAGCACCTTGCCTTCGACGATCTTGTTCACTTCGACGTCGCGGGTACCCCACTCGTCGATTTCCTCCAGCGGCGTGCCCGCGAGGGCTTCGCCAATTTCCTGTTGCCAATCTTCGGCGAGGTCGAGGCCTCGAATCAGGTTGCGGTTGACCATAAATGTTAGGGGGTGGGTAAGGCCGAAACAACGTTCTCCGGCGCGGGACTCGCCGCCGGCGAGCAACGCGGGAACGCAACCGGGGTTAGGAACCGTGCCGCCAACCTCGCCCCCGACGCCGGGGGCTATACCAGAAGGGCTGCCGGGCAAACAGATCAGTATAACGGTCCTTCGCCCGCGCGACAACCGCACCCCCGCCCGGCGAAAGCAAAATTCGCAGAATTCCACCGCGCCCGGAGCATGGCGTGGCCGGCCCGCACCCGGCGCTCCACCTCGGCCAATAGGTCGCGTTCGGTCATCGCTTCGATCTGATCGGGCAAGATAGGCGGCCCGTAGTGGATGTAGATTCTACCGGGTTTGGGAAGGCGCCGCATAATGGGCCACGCTTGGTAGGCCCCTTCGATGGCCACGGGAAGGATCGCCGCGCGGCTCCGCGCCGCCAGGGCCGCAAAGCCGGGAAGAAACGGTTGAATCTCGCCCGTTTCGGTGCGGGCCCCCTCGGGAAACACCAGCACCATTTCCCCCCGTTTCAGCCGTCGCAAGGATTCCCTCATACCCGAAAGCCCCATGCCATCGCGATCGATCGGAATCGCGTCGAGCGAATGGATCAGCCACCGGAAGGGGGCAAACCGGAACAACGTAGCGCGGGCGAGATAGTTCATGCGCCGAGCGCAGCCCAACCCTACAAGGGGTGGGTCGAAAAAACTTTGGTGATTGGCCGCCACCAGGACCCCACCCGAACAAGGTATATTGTACCGGCCGGAATGACGCACTTGCCAGCCCAAAACGGCCGCCAGTTGCACCGGCACACGGAGCGACTCGTACCACATGCGGCTGGCAAGGGGGCGATCGGCGGTGGAAAACTTGTCATTGGTCATGCTTGTTCCGCTGGTAACGGCTGACGCACCGATTGGGGGGCGTGTGTCCATCTGCCTAAGGGGAAAGTCCCCGGGCGATGGTTACGTTTGCCGTCGGGCGTTTACCAATTCTACCAGACGATCGACCACCGCGTCGAACGGCATCCCGTCGGTATCGACCTCCACGGCGTCCGGGGCTCGGCGCAGCGTCCCGACGGGCCGGGCGGCATCTTCCCGGTCGCGCTGCGCCTGCTGCGCCAAAACCTCGTCGAACGAAGCCCTCTCGCCTTGGCGCTCCAGATCCCGGAGGCGGCGCCGGGCGCGTTCTTCCGGGCTGGCCGTCAGAAAAATCTTCAGTTGGGCATCGGGAAACGCCACCGTCCCCTGGTCGCGCCCTTCCGTCACCACGTCTTCCCCCGCCGCCAACCGGCGCTGAAGCGCGACCAAGCGGTCGCGCACCCGGGCGTTATCGGCGGCGTAGCGCGTCGCGGCCGTCACGTCCGGATGCCGCACGGCGGCGGTCACGTCCTCCCCGTCGAGCAGGGTCCGGTCGCCGTCGACCTCGATGTGCAACTTCTCGGCCAGCCGGGCCAACGCATCGGGGCGCGACCAATCGACCCCCGCGCGCAGCCCGGCCAACGCCACCGCTCGGTACATCGCCCCGGTGTCGAGGAATCGGAACCCCACCCGCCGGGCCAGGGCCCGGGCCACCGAACTCTTCCCCGCCCCGGCCGGTCCGTCCATCGTGATAATCATGGCCCTCAGCCGACGATCAGCAGAGCGAGTCAAATGTACAGGTCCCGCTCATCGGTCTCCCGAATCTGCCGCAGCCTGTGCCGCAGTGCGTCCTTGCGCGCTCCCTCCGGTAGTCTGTCCAGCTCGCGCTCGACGGCGGCCTCGCCGGCCGCGCGGGTGGCGGGGCTGGCGTAGTCGACCAGGTATTCCATGAGCGTCGCGAGCGCGTTCGGCGTGCAAAACCGTTGGATGAAACCGGGAATGGCAAACTCCATGAAGTGCTCCCCGGTGCGACCCAGCCGGTAGCACGCCGTGCAGAAGCTCGGCACGTAGCCGTTGAGAAGCAGCTCGCCCATCACCTCATCCAGCGGACGGATGTCGCCAAGCTGGAACTGCTCGTGTTCGAGCACCTGGGCATCGCCCGCTTCGGTATACCCACCCAGTTCAATCCGGCTGCCGGCGTCGATCTGCGAGACGCCCAGGGCCAGCACCTCGCGGCGCAGTTGGGGCGCCTCCCGCGCGGTCAGGATCAGCCCCGTGTACGGCACCGCCAGCCGCAGAATGGCCACCAGCCGCTTGAAGTCGTCATCGGGTACCCGCCATCGGGCGGGAAGCTGCACGCCGCTGGCCGGTTGCAGCCGCGGGAAGCTGATCGTATGCGGTCCCACGCCGTAGCAGCTTGCCAAGTGCCGCGCGTGCGCCACGAGGCCGAGGACCTCGAACCGCCAGTCGTACAGCCCGAACAATGCGCCGATGCCCACGTCGTCGCAGCCGGCTTCCATGGCCCGGGCCACCGCGTCGAGCCGCCATAGGTAGTCGGCCTTGGGGGTATGGCCGGGATGGGCCCGTTCGTAGGTGGCGTGATGATAGGTTTCCTGGAATATCTGATAGGTTCCGATTCCGGCGGCCTTGACCGTGCGGAAGCCTTCGTGGTCGAGCGGGGCGGCGTTGATGTTCACCCGGCGAATATCGCCCCGCCCGGCCCGCACCGAATACACCTCGCCCACGCAATCGGCGATGAACTGCGGTGAGTAGCGGGGGTGTTCGCCGAACACGAGGATGATGCGGCGGTGCCCTTTGTTCTCCAGGGCTTCGACCTGCGCCCGCAACTCGGCTGGCGAAAGGGTGCGGCGCAAGGCGGCGGGGTTCGAGCGGCGGAAGGCGCAGTAGCGGCAGTCGTTCGTACACCGGTTTCCGACGTACAGCGGCGCGAACAGCACGATGCGGTTGCCGTACACGTCGCGTTTCAGCCTGCGGGCGGCGTCGAACACCTCCTCGCGCACGTCGGGCCCGTCGGCCGCCACGAGCGCGGCCGTCTCAGCCAAATCGAGCGGCTCCTTACCGATCGCCTTGGCTATGGCCTCGCGCACGCGGCCCCGATCGGCCGGCTGTGCGAGCAGGCCGTTGAGCCGCTCCTCGTCGATGAAGTCAGCGGCGCTTTCGCTTAGTCGCAAATGGTCGGTAACAGAAGTCATGATGGTATTCTACCGCTTTGGGCGGAACGGGAGGAGGGAGTGTGGAATGCCGGCGCCGATTCAGGGGTGGGGGTCGCGGCGACGGGGCCTGAATGGTATGCTCTATCCCCTACGGACCCGATCCTCCCCGGCTGGAAGGACGATCGTTGGCGCAAGCCGGCCGGCGCGTGCGACGACCTACTCGACGCCAGGTCGCACTCGGATTGCGGCACCTTCGCCTCGCAGATAAATTACCCCCCCGTGTGGACCAAACCATGCCCGAAAAGGTCATTATCATCGGCAGCGGCCCCGCCGCCTGGACTGCCGCCATTTACGCCGCCCGCGCTGAGCTAAAACCCCTACTTTTCGAGGGGGCCATCACCCAGGAGAACCAGGAGAACGGCACCTTGCCGCTTGGCCAACTTGCCCTGACGACCGAGGTGGAGAACTACCCGGGCTTTCCCACCGGCGATCTGAGCGCGTATCTCGACAGCGCGATCGCTCCGCCGCAGCGCAAGGCGTTGCCGCCCCACAAGAAGGAGGGTGTGAGTGGCCCCGAACTGATGGAGCTGATGCGCCAGCAGGCGAAGAACTTCGGCACGCGCGTCACGACTGACGACATCGTCGAGGTCGACTTCGACCGGCGCCCTTTCCGCCTGACCGCCTCCGACGGCTCGCAGCACCAGTCGCTTGCCGTGATTGTGGCCACCGGCGCCCGGGCCAATTACCTGGGCCTGCCCTCCGAGCAGCGGCTGAAGAACCGGGGGGTGAGCGCCTGTGCGGTGTGCGACGGGGCCCTGCCGAGATTCCGCGACAAGCCACTGGTCGTGGTGGGGGGCGGCGATTCGGCCGTCGAGGAGGCCGATTATCTGGCCAAGTTCGCCAGCAAGGTCTACATGGTCCACCGCCGCGATGAGCTGAGGGCCTCGAAGATCATGGCCAAACGGGCGATGGAGCACCCGAAAATCGAAATCCTTTGGAGCCGCGTCGTCGACGAGGTGCTCGGCAACGACGAGGAGGGCGTAACCGGCTGCCGGCTCCGGAGCACCAGGGGCGAAGGCGAGCAGGAACTGGAAATCAGCGGTTTCTTTCTGGCCATCGGCCACACGCCGAACACGGCATTTCTGCGGGGCAAGCTGGCGATGAACGACGCCGGCTACATCCGGTGGACCACCCCCCAGCGGACGTACACCAGCGTGGAAGGCGTTTTCGCCGCCGGCGACGTGGCCGATGATTATTACCGCCAGGCCGTCACGGCCGCCGGAACCGGCTGCATGGCCGCACTCGACGCCGAGCGGTGGCTGGCCGCCCAGCAGGCGTGACGGTCCGTTGACAACCCCCGGCAGCCACGCTAGACTCGGAGAAATTCCCAGGGTGAGCGGCAGGCGTCTGCCGATCATCCAACGCAGTGCCCTCGATCGGCTAAACCCCAACTCCATACCAAGAGGACGTACCGTCATGGCTTCCGACGCGAAACAGGAGCAAAACGTCTCCCAGAACCCGAGAATCGAACGGGACCGGCAGTTGATACGCGATGCCCGAGCCAAGGGCCGCGGACCGTTGCTCGGCGCGTTTGTGCGTCTCTCCGGGCCCGGCTGGCTGCAAAGCGCCATCACGCTGGGCGGCGGCTCGCTTTCCTCGAGCCTGTACCTGGGCGTGCTGGGCGGATTCATGTTCATGTGGCTGCAGCCGCTGGCCATGGTGGCCGGCATCGTCATGCTCAGCGCCATCGCATACGTGACGCTCTCGACGGGCAAGCGCCCCCTGCGGGCCATCAACGAGCACATCAACCCGGTGTTGGGCTGGGGCTGGTTGCTCGCCTCGATGATGGCCAACCTGGTATGGTCGATGCCGCAATTCGCGTTGGCCACGGCGGCCCTGCGCCAGAATCTGCTGCCCGGCCTGGTGGGCGAAGACGCCATGCCCGACCTCCACGGCAGGTTGTATGTCTCCGTGTTCATCCTGGCCGTCGCCGTGACGGCGTCGATGCTCTACACGGTCGGCGGGAAGGGGATGAAGATTTTCGAGATCGTGGTGAAGTGCATGGTGGGGGTTACCGTGCTTTCCTTCATTGGCGTGGTCACGCGATTGACCATGACCGGTCAGTTGCCATGGAATGAGATCTTCGCCGGCTTCGTACCGAACTTGCGGTTGCTCTACGAGCCGACGCCGCACCTGACGGGGCTGATCGACAACGTGGCCGAAGAGTACCGGGCCTTCTGGTCGAACATGATTGTCGGCCAGCAGCGCGACGTGATGATCAGCGCAGCCGCCACGGCTGTCGGCATCAACATGACCTTCCTGTTCCCGTACTCGATGTTGCGGAAGGGTTGGGACCGCGACTTTCGCGGCCTGGCCATCTTCGACCTATCGACCGGCCTGTTCTTCCCCTTCCTGCTGGCCACGAGCTGCGTGGTCATCGCCTCGGCGTCGCAGTTCCACGCGCAGCCGGGCCTGGGCCTGGTCGAGGAGTACGACGAGACCGGGCAGCCGATCGTACCGGCGGCCAACCTGGTGGGAAGTTACGAAGGGCTGCTGCGCGGTCGCTTGGCAGAGGAGATGGGCCCGGAGTTCATGAGCGCCGACGGAATCCAAGATCTCATCGACCGTTTGACGGCGAAAGCGCGGCGCCGCTTCCAGAGCCAACTGGACGCGATGGCGGTCGAAGTGCTTACCGAGGAAGAGCAAGCCACATGGATGCAAGAGGACAGCCTGCAGGCGGAACTGCGGCGCCGCTTCCCGGAACCGTTGGATCCCATAGCCGATGAGGTACTCACGGCGGAAGAAATATGGGCACATATCGAGGGTTTGCGTGAGTCCCAACGAATTCACCTAGCGGCTCAGCTGGGCGCTGAAACCATGAGCGTCGAAGGAATCCGCGAAGTTATCGAGCGCCGCGTCGAGGAAGAGCGGAAACGCTTTCAGAGACAACTGCGCCTCACCACCACCACCGTGTTGACTGCCGAGGAGATATGGGAACACATCCGTGGTTTGAGTGAGGCGAGGCAAGAACGAGTCCAAGGGGTGTTCGGGACGGAGGCGGTCGATGCGTTCAGCGAACGAGGGCGTAAAGCTCGTTTTGACGCCATGGACGAGGCCGACCGCCACATGGCGGCCGTGCTCGCGCGTCGCGATGCATTCAATCTGTCTGACTCCCTCTCGCCGTTGGTCGGGCGGCAGTTTTCGCATTATGTGTTCGGCATCGGCGTGCTGGGGATGGCCATGGGAGCCGCCACCATGCTCATGCTCATCAACGGGCTGTGCTTCTGCGAATTGCTCAACCGGCCGGCCAAGGGCTGGACCCAACGGGCCGGCTCGCTGATGGTGTGCGTGGGCGTGCTCGGACCGTTCTTCTGGACCGACGCCCAAATGTGGCTGGCCATTCCCACCTCGGTGTTCGCCATGACCCTGCTGCCGTTCGCCTACTTCAGCTTCTACCTGCTGATGAATCAGAGGACGCTGTTGGGCAACGACATGCCGCGCGGGCTGAAGCGTCTGTGGTGGAATACGCTCATGGCCATCGCGGCCGGGCTCGCCGCCGGCGCCAGCCTCTGGTCGCTGTATTCGAGGATTGGCTGGTACGGCTTCGGCCTGGTCGGGCTCGTGTTACTGCTGATGGCCGTTGTTCACGTGGTACGGAAGGCAAATCGGGCGGCTTAGCCCATGGCGTTTCCTCCCCTCGAAAACTGCCGGTTCCTCACCGGTCCGACCGGATCGGGCAAAACCGCCGCAGGCGTGGAGTTGGCGCAGAAGACCGGCGCTGAAATCATCTCGATGGACTCGATGGCCCTGTACCGGGGCATGGACATCGGCACGGCCAAGCCGACCGCGGTGGAACGGGCCGCCGTGCCGCACCACCTGATCGACGTGATCGAGCCGCACGAAGAATACAGCGTGGCGCAGTACGTGGCCGCCGCGCACGAGAAAGTGGCGGAAATCCGCGCGCGGGGCCGCGAGGTGCTGTTCGTGGGCGGTACGCCGCTGTATCTGAAGGCCCTCCTGCGCGGTCTGTTCAAGGGCCCGCCTGCCGACGCGGCCTTCCGGCAACAGCTCCATGAGGAAGCCGCACGGCATGCGCCCGGCCGGCTGCACAACCGGTTGGCCCAGGTGGACCCCGCTGCGGCCGAGCGACTACACCCGAACGACACTCGGCGGATCATCCGCGCCTTGGAGGTGTACGAAAAGACGGGCGAGCTAATGAGCGACTGGCAACAGCAGTTCAACAAGTTGCCCGAGGAAACCGGCAATCGGGTGTACGTGCTCGACTGGCCGCGGCACGAGCTGAACGAGCGGATCGATCGGCGGGTGGACGCCATGTTCGCCGCCGGCCTGGTTGAGGAGGTGCGGGCCCTGATGACCCGCGACCCGCCGCTGAGCAATACCGCGCGCCAAGCGGTTGGCTACCGGGAGGTGATCGAGCAGTTCGAAGGCGTCCGCGGCC